>JAITNT010000157.1 GCA_031290295.1 Clostridiales bacterium | reverse complement strand
GTCAAGCTAAAGACCTTTATACTTCATGAAACGCGCGTCGATACCTACGGTCTCGTAAGCATTTCTGAAATCGAGGAGGGCGCGTTCTCTAACTGCAAATTCTTAGGCGAGCTGCATTTGGGCATGGTCGCTAAGCTCGGTCCCAAAATCTTTGCCGGCTCGCAGGTAAAGCTGTACGTGGAATACAAGGGCAAGCTCCTCACAAGCTGGGCGGCGGATTGGAACTGCGACGCTTACGACAGAAAAATGTTCTACTACAAAAAATCCCTTGTAAGCTCCTATTTCGGAAAGAAGTAAATTTTTCTATTAACCGTCACCAAAGCGGCTGTCCTCACGGTCAGCCGCTTTTTTTATAACCGGCCAAACGTGAATAAGCCGCGATAAACGCGAATGCGCGCAGTGGAGCCGACCAAACGTGAATGCGCGCTCGCTGCGCCGCCTTAGCGGCGGCTTCGTCTCGTTTAACAGCATTCGGGCGGACTTTTGCCGACCAAACGTGAATCGGCGCTGCGACAAGCCGCCCTTTACGGGCGGCTGTCTTGCTTAATCCGATTCAGTCGGACTAAAAAGAGGTTTAGTCTATCCGGGTGTGTACCGTAGCGCGTTACTCGCGTGGTCATTCCGCTCGCTTGCGGTACGGGTTATCATTGTTCTTCCGTACCCCATAAACAAAACAAAATCAATGTCATGTTGAGCGTAGTCGAAACATCTCTTCGCATCTTTCATCGCCCCATACAAATAAAACCAATCCTATCCGTCTTTAGCGAGGCGCGCTGGCGCGCCGTGACAATCCGGTTCTAAACTTGTCCTCTTACTCTTACCCCTTTTCGCCGCTTACCAATCATTCGCTTGCCCTCTCTTTACCCCCTCTTCCCCATCCTTTCCTAAACGGTCTTGCACCGCCGATTACGCTCAACGCGAGCAAAAGTTGACTCGGAATATAAAACAGCCACGGAACGTTCCACCGGGACGCGTACACCGCGTAAGCGACGCCGTCGGTAATACCGAGCAAATCCACGGCGAAATTACAGCCGATAGCGGCGTCGCAGCACATGAACAGCAGCAGCCCTACGGCGAACGCCGGGTTAGCTTTGAAATCGATAAAGGCGAATGCAACGTTTGCAAAAAGATTGACAAAATAAAATACCGCGACGGCGATAAGCGCGTCGAAATCCTCTTTAAGAAAAGCCGCGATGCCGATTTCCAAAACGACGGTAAGCGCGGCGCGCGTTACCAAATTCGCTATTCTCTTCGCGGAGGATTTGGCGCGGATAACCGTAACGGCGCAGTACGTAAGCTGTACGCACGAAAAAACTATCACCGCAATCAGATAGTAATCGTCCAAAAGAACCAAAAAGGTGTCCGCCGTCACCGTAAAAACGAGCGCGGCGACCGTCAGGTCGAATTTGCGTTGCAAAAAACAAAAAACCGTACCCGCCGCCAAGCAAAGGACGACCGAGGCAAACTGAATTCTTTCGTTCCGGCTTACCGCCTGTACGCAAACCGCCAGAACAAGCTCCGCGACGATAAACGCCGCCGCAAAGGCTATGAAAAAAATCTTTTGTCTTGTCGCATGCGCCATAAAACGTCCTATAATTGTTTTCGGCTTCCGCCCCGCCGCCAAAAGCTCAACTTACGTCGGGAGAGGGCATTATCTTCAGTAAATCGCTCAACCCTTGCTCTATCTCCGCCCGGGTGAAGTTTGCCGCCTCCAATTCCTTGTCGGGCAAACGGTTAAGATATTCGTAAAAGTCCAAGCCCGCCAGATATACGTCGGCGGAGGAAAAAAGCTTCAGCTCGTCAAAAAGCATGTTCTCCGCTTCGTTAATTTTACCCTCGCCTATAAGCGCGTACAAACGCGCCGACAGTGTGTCGCCCACGCTAACCGTTTCTAACACAATTTCTTGCTTATCCTCCTTGCCGAGCAAAAGTTTGGCGAGCATTTGCGCCATACCCGCTATCATGTTCTCAATAATATCCATTAATTTATTATACCACAAGAACGCTTATCATTGCAAGGAAAACCGCCCGGATTACCGAGGCAAACCGGGGCAAACGCATGAAGCGGTGTCGCTACGCAAAAATGCGATTTTGCCGCGCTCCGTTCTAATTGCATTATCGCCGTTCTACCGCACCCCATACAATAAAACCCTATCAACCATGCCACCCGTGCCGAATAAGAATACAACCAACCCTTGTCAATGCTATCGCGCAGTCGAAACATCTCTTCGCCGCTTTCTAGCCGCCCAGACGCGAATGCGCGCTCGCTCCGCCGCCTTAGCGGCGGCTTCGTCTCGCTCCTTCGCATTCGGGCGGACTTTTGCCGACCAAACGTGAATCGGCGCTGCGCTTCGGCGTTACCGCCTTGCTTGCTTAATCCGATTCAGTCGGACTAAAAAGAGGTTTAGTCTATCCGGGTGTGTACCGCAGCACGTTACTCGCGTGGTCATTCCGCTCGCTTACGCTCGCTGCAATACGGGTTCACCTTGTTCTTCCGTACTCAATACAATTCAAAACCCTATCCATGCCCGTGCCACCCGTACCGAATATGAATAAACCCTATCAATGTCATGTTGAGCGCAGTCGAAACATCTCTTCGCCGCTTTCATCGCCCCATACAATTCTCTTGTCCTCTTCCCCCCGTTTAATTAGTCGCCTCCAAAACCTTTTTCAACTCCTGAACATAATCTCCCAGCCCCTTAATTTTGTCGGCCTCGGCTTTTTCCAGGAAGAAGCGGTTAATCTCGTGAAGCCTGTCGTAGCCCGTCGCGGACGGAAAGCGGAGCTTGTTCAATCGTTCGCTAAGCTCGTAATTGCGGCGGCTAAGCTCGGCGATTTGCTTGTTTTTGCGTATAAGCTCGCCGCGTATAAAATCGGAATCGGCGCCCGTCGCGCGCTCGCCCGCCATAACCGCAAGCCTTGCGAGCGCGGCAAAAAGGCTCTTGACCTGCTCGTCTCCGAGCGACGCGGTTATAGCCGAAAGACTGTCTATGAGCGTTTGCTCGTCGGCGGGTTGCTCTATGCCGCCCTCCGCTACCTTGCGCGTGTACGGATTATAATAGGTAATTTTATCCCGCTTGAGTCCGCCGATTATCTCGTCCGCCAGCTTGCGCCGTCCGAAAATGATACTGCGGTATTTGTTCTGTAACCGCAGGGTAAGACTCTTGTCGCCTCCGCCCATTTGCTGTGTTATGCGGCGCACGCTCATTCCCTCCGCCTGCTTCTTCAAAATCTCCGCGATAAGCGTTTCTACCTCCTCGCTCGTAAAGGTTTTGAAGCCCGCGGCGCGCGACTTCACAACCTTAATGCCCAGATTCTTAGAAAGCTCCGGCATGAGGTTAAAGGTTTTGAGGTGAGCATAATAATAATTGCGCACGCTGTTAGGCTTACGCCCCAGCTCCCCGGCAATCCTTTCAAATGCCGTCCGCAAGCCCTTGCCGCCGACCTGCGCCTTGTCGCAAAGGTCAAAAAGACGGCGCGTCTGCTCTATCGTCCACCCGCCGGTTCCTATGTTCTCCATAATCTCTCCTTTTTCGGTACGCCGTAAGTACCGCCGTTATATGTATAGAGATTATTACCAAATTTCGGGCGGATATACCTGAAGAAGTTATCGTATAATCATTATCCGCCGCCCTTAAACATACCTTAATATATGATTACTTCTTTGAATTTCTTGAGCGAAACGCCCTTGCTCGTTTCGGTCAACGGAACGTACCTCGGCTGCGTACACCGCACGCCCGTGCGCTTTGCGGCGGCTTTAGGCGAATATTACGTTACGGCGCAACCGCTCGGCAACGCGTTGCCGTACGCGTTCCGCATGGCGTTGACTGCGGACGGACTCGCGGTAGATTCCGATTCGGTTGAGGTAATCGGCTTTCCGCGCGGGATACGCGAATTGCGTCTGAAACGCCGCCCGGCGCGCATGTACGCTCCGCCGCGCTTAATATGCCAAACCTCGGTGCCCGAAAAAAACGGCAGGACTAACGTCACGCTTTTTGCCGACGCGTATACTCAACTGCTCGTAGAAAAGGAAACCTTCTCGCATACCGAAATTTTGCCAGACGGGCTGACCGATTATAAGCTGAAAGCGGAAAGCGACGCAAAAGGCGTCGTTATAACGGTAACCGCAAAGGCGCCCGACGGACACTATATAAAGGCCGTGCGGTTCGACGGCAAGGCGGTCGTCGGTCTTCTGGACGAGTACGCGCACAAAATTGAACAAACGGGCGGCGTTACGCGGCTTATCTCGGCGCGGTTAGACATTGCGGAGCGCGCGGAGGTTCGCGTATACGAGGGCGCGGACTTCGCCTTAAAGGAAAGG
>JAITNT010000061.1 GCA_031290295.1 Clostridiales bacterium | reverse complement strand
AGATGTTTCGACTGCGCGATAGCATTGACAATAGATAAAGTGAATTGTATTGTGGCGGGTAAACAACTGTGTTTGTCATTGCGAGCGAAGCGTGGCAATCCGGAAACCGCATACTGTCTGTGGCAATCCTGAAAAGGAAAGAGGATAAAATTAGACCGGATTGCCGCGTCGCTAACGCTCTTCGCAATGACATGGAATGATTAAACTGTGAAATTAATGACCTTACACGAAGTAGGTGTCGATAAATTAAAAACGGGAAGTATTAATTATGCGAAAAATAAGTAAAAAAATTGTTTTGCTGCTGGTTGCGGTTCTTATGTCGGGCGGCACGCTTGCGGGTTGCCGACCGCCGAAATATGAAGATACCTTGAAAGTAGGCGTTACCGCGCTTCCTACGAATCTTATGCCGTACAATTCCAACGCGGACTCGGCTACTCTGATTGCCGACCTTATTTACGACGCGCTGTTAGGCGCGGAGACCGTACCTATCGGCGCGGGGGATGCGGACTTTAAGTTACCGGACGGCAGCGTCTTTACGTATTTGGACGGCGAGGTCAATCCGTACAAATTCACGGATAATCTTCTCAAGGCGGAGGGCGCCTTGCCTAAGGTCGTCGGGAGCAAGGTGGGCAGAGAGGACGACTACACGCCCACGGCATCGCAGCGCAACACTATAATTAACCGAAAGGGCTTCGGCAGTTATACCGAGGAAGAAAAGGAGGTCGCCGTACCGTCCGATAATTGGATTAAGTACACCTTCGAGATAGTCGAGGGGCAAACGTGGAGCGACGGCACGCCTTTTTCGGCGGAGGACATAGTGTTTACGTTTAAGTACGTGCTGAATAACGCGGGCTCGTTCGGAGCGCAGGCGTCGCTTTTGGGCATGTACAGCCACAGCGAGGCTTCGGAGGACGGCAAGTATATCAGCATTTATTTGGGTTCGCACAAGACGAGCGATATAAAGACTATAGGCAACTCCATACATATTCTGCCTAAGCATATTTGGGAAAACATCAACAAGCCGCGTAACGAAAAGAACGTCGCCAACCCCGTAGGAACGGCGGCTTATAAGCTTGCCGAGAACGGCTACATCGAAGGAAGCTCGGTTACGCTGGAATTGCGCGGCGATTATAATTTTATCGGCAAATCGGTTTCCGCAAAGCCGCCGAAATATATTTCCGTAGTGCAATACGGGAGCGTGGACATAATGCTCAACGAGCTTAACGCCGGAAGAATCGATACTATTTATGAGTATATAGAAATAGCTAAGGCGGAGCAGATAAAGGCTAACACCGGTCTGTACGGAAATATAAAGCTTGCCTCGGTTCCGGACGAATTCGTGACTACCCTGCTTTTTAATCAGCAGGAGGGCAGATACGGCGACGACGCGTTCGGCGGCAAGGGTAAGGTGTTCCGCCAGGCGGTGGGACTTGCGATTAATCAGGCTTCGCTTATCGAAACGGTGTTGTTCGGCAACGGTATACCCGCAAGCGACGGTCTTGTGTTGAACAATCAGCCGCACGCGCTGTTTGACGAAAACGGGGTCTACGAGCAGCATAAATTCGACGTCGCCGCGGCTAATAAGCTTTTGGACGATAACGGCTTCGCGGTGTCGGGCAGCTGGCGCAAATCTCCGCAGGGAGAGGCTATTACCGTTAAGATTCTTGCGCTTCAGACTAACGAAAGGCTTGTGCAGGCGTTGCATCAATTGTTCGAGGCGATAAAGGTTAACTTTGAATACGAGGCGGGCGACGCGCAATACCCCGAGAATATCAAGACCGCCAACGGCTCCAAATTCGACGCGATAATCAACAAGGTTACGTTTGTCACCGATAAGCTTTTGATGTTCGACGCCCGCTACGGATTTTATGCGACCGCTAATCCCACGCCGCGCCTTTACAATTACGCGGGCATCGACGACCCGACATTACGCAATTTGATTTTGATAATGGATAACACAGGCGACACGTTAGTGCAGTTTGAAAGGTCGCGCGACGTACAGCGGTATCTCGCGGGGACGTACTACGAGCTTCCGCTCTATTCGTCGAACACGGTTTCGGCGTATTCGGACGCGAACTTTAAGGGCTGGGTACCGTCCGAATGCTATAAGGTGCTTAACGATAATACTATAAAATACATACAATCGGTATAGAACGGTCATGAATTTAAGATATGTCCTAAAAAGAATATTAAACGCGTGTATTATACTGTTCATAGTAATTACACTTAATTTTTTGTTACCGCGATTGATATTTTCCGACCCCGCAGAACCGCTTTTGCACGGTATTCCCGATACCGATACCGTTCTGCGGGATTTGATCAGGAAGGAATACGGGCTTGACGGTTCGATTTTTCAACAGTATTGGGCATATCTTGTCAAAATGGTGCAATTCGATTACGGCACGTCCTATGCTTACAACCAGCCCGTTTTTGAGGTCATGTTCTCAAAAATTCCGTGGTCGCTGATACTTACGCTTACGTCTATGATTATTTCTGTTACCCTGGGAATTTTGATCGGCGCGCGCGCGGCAAAAAACCGCGGCAAGCGTCCCGACAGAGCGCTCCTTGCGGTAGCTACGTTCACTACGGCGCTGCCCGCCTTTTGGATAGCGATGATGCTTATGGTGGTTGTGTGCTTTATCTTCCAG
>JAITNT010000036.1 GCA_031290295.1 Clostridiales bacterium | reverse complement strand
CGCGGCCGCCGCGCCTAAGCACCGCGCATGATAAAGCTGATACTTGTCGATAATGTAGTCGCGGTACATAACCGGGATAAAAATATTGTCGCGTATAAAGGTTACGTCCGCGTCCGCGCCCATGTGGTAGGCGCGCTCGGTACAAACGGATATTGCGTGCGCGCCCTCGGTGTACGCTTTTTTGGCGATAGCGAGCGGATTATAATCGTGTACGAGCAGCCCCCTGACGATAGACGCGCGCTTGATTTCCTTGACAAAGGACAGCGTTCCCGCGCGCACCACCGCGGTAAGGAAGGACGGCGACCGCAGCTTCCGAACGCTTACGCGCTCCTTAAGGACGCCGAGCGGCGTAACCGCCGACAAAGCCTCTAGCTCGCGTATTTTGTTTTCTATGATTTTACGAATAATTGTGTTCATAATTTGAAGATTTCACGGAGGATAAATATCGCTTCCGTTCTCCTTATGTACATTATACACTTTTTGTCAAGCCTTTGCAAGTATCCCGGAGCGGCAAAGAGCACAAGGCAAACGCATTTAATGCGTTCGCCCCGGCAAGTATGCCCATATCAGCGTAAAACACTTTGAATTCCGGACGGAAAAGGGTATAATGAAAAAATGGATTTCAAAGCATTCCGCTTCGATAAGCGGTACGGACAGAATTTTATCACCGACGTTAATCTGCTCCGCGCGATAGCGGCGGACGCGGGCGTGACCGCGGACGACCTCGTAATAGAGGTGGGCGCGGGCGCGGGGACGCTTACCGCGGCGTTATGCGAGCGGGCGGGCAGCGTAGTCGCATACGAGATAGACAGGCGGTTAGAAAGCGCCGTCGCCGAAAGCACCGCGCGGTTTTGCAATCTTGAAATGCATTTTACGGACTTTATGAAGGAAAAAAGCTTGCCGGCGGGAAAATATAAGGTGGTCGCGAATCTGCCGTATTACATTACCACCCCGGTGATTTTCCGTTTCGTCGAGAGCGGTAATCCGCCCGAAAGCCTCACCGTCATGGTGCAGTCCGAGGTTGCCGACCGCATAACCGCCGCGCCCGGTGCGGAGGCATACGGCGCGATTACGGCGAACCTCGCGCTGAGGTATTCCGCGAGCGTTCCCCGTAAGGTCGGGCGCGAGCTGTTTTTTCCCCGTCCGAACGTGGACTCCGCCGTCGTAAGACTGGACAGGCATTTTAAGTACGCCGAGGATATCGCGGATAAAACCGTGCGCGTTATAAAAGCCGCGTTTTCTATGCGCCGAAAAACGCTGTCCAACAACCTGATGTCCGCGCTGTCGCTGACCCGGGCTATAGCCGACGGGGCGATTACCTCCTGCGGGCTGTCGCCGTCGGTAAGAGGGGAGACCCTAGGCGCGGGCGATTTTGTGAGGCTTGCGGAAGCGTTAAACCTTTTTGACGGGAGTCGCTAGGGCGCGCCGCCCTATTACAGCGACTTCAAAAAAGGCGCGACGATACCGTACAGCTTAGGACTGCGGACAACGTAGCCGGAATGGGTTTCGCCGGGAAGAATCTTCAATACGCTTCCGCTTACGGCGGCGGCTATCCGTTTTGTATGAGAGGCTTTAATCATATCGTTGCCGCCTGCCAGCACGAGAACGGGCACGGTGATTTTTTTCAGCTCGGCATCCGTTATATCGGGTTGCGTGAGCATAAGCGCGAGCATTTTGTCGCGCGTAAAGAAGCGGGCGATTTTCATAGGCACGGCATATTTTATTTTTATGCCGCTCGGCCGCGTGTTCGCGCCGCATGAAATAAGCGCGGAAAGCAAATCGGGATATTTTGCGGCAAGTATAAGCCCTAATATCGCGCCGTCGCTGGATCCCAGAAGCGCGGGCTTTTGCAAGCCGAGCGCAACAATCAGCGCGGCGGTATCCTCCGCCATTTCGCGGTAGTCGAGCGCGGCGGCGGGCGCGCTTTGTCCGTGTCCGCGGCTGTCTACCGTAATTACGGTATAGTCCTTAGACAGCTCCGGGGCGAGCGTGTCGAAAATGCCGCCGTCCTCGCCGTTACCGTGCAACAGAACGACAGGCGCGCCGCCGCCGTTTTGCGTATAGTATAATTCCGTTCCGTTAACCTTGATTTTCAATGCTCGACCCGCCTGCGTTCCGAATTCTTTTGAAAAAACAAAAAAACCACAAAAGCTTGCGGTCTTTTTGGGGAGTGGACAACTCGCGGGTTTGCACCGGAGCGCCACTATTTGTCTACTCCGCTTTTTTTGGTCTGGGTGACAGGAATTGAACCTGCGACCTCTCGAACCCCATTCTAGCGCGCTACCAAACTGCGCTACACCCAGAGAGATGATGATATATTAGGAAACAGCCGCGCCAAGGATATCCCCAACTGACTCTAATGTATTTTATCATAAGCAATTTCATAAATCAACTGTTTGCAAGGGTCGGCGGCGAAGAAATATAGTAAAAAACCGCCGCAAATCATAAGGGGAAAAGGGGAAAAGGGGAAAAGGGGAAAAGGGGAAAAGGGGAAAAGGGGAAAAGGGCAAGTGAATTGTAACGGAGCGTAGAAAGCGGCGAAGAGATTCTCCGACAAGCTCAGAATGACACGGATAAGATTAAATTGCATTGTATACGGGTAATTGTGTTATGTACGGTTAAAAGCCGCCGTTGTCCTTAGCGACGCGGCAATCCGGTTCAAACTTGCCCTATTATCCCCCCTTAAATCGTGACAAACGCATTTTCATGCGTTTGCCCGCCCGAAAAATTTTTCCCGTTATTTTTGTTGCATTCCGAATTAATATTGTGATATATTGTATTTGTGCTCTTAAGTGTCGGAGTGCGGCGTTTTATTTTTTTTGCCGCTTGACGCCCCGGGTACGGTATTTATTATATTTTTTATAGGAGAACAGAAAAATGAAGGCTAAGAAGTTAGTTTCCCTTTTGCTATGCTTTGTCATGGCAATCAGCACGCTTACGGCGTGCGAACCCGAGGCTTTGACGGCGTTGGAATTTGAATTCAACGGTGAAACGGCGGGTAAGATTACTTACGGGTATTCGGGCGCGCCCAAGGATTTCGACCTTTCCTTTGCGGACGGCGCGCTTGACGCAAGCGGCATAACCTATTCCGTTACATATTCCGCACAAGACGGTCAAGCTCTTTCGCAACAGCCACTCGACGCCGGGGACTATACCGTAAAGGCGGAAATCACCGCCGCGGGCTTTGTCGGCTCGCACACGGCGACCTTGCAAATCACCAAAAAACCCGTTGCAATTACCGCCGACGATATAAACGCCTACGTCGGCGCGACGCCCGTGCATGAGTACACAATTGCGGGCGGTTTAGAATTTACCGTCGACATTACGTACGGCGAGGCAAATACGGCGGCGGTGCCGTCCGTACCCGGCGAATATACGGTTACTTATTCCATAAACGACAAGAATCATTCCGGGACCGCCGTCGCCGTGCTTACCTTAGGCGCAAGGCTGGGTCTTGCAAGCATTAGCTTGCCGTCCAACCTCTACTACGACGGCGCGCCAAAAACCGCGACCGTAAATATCCAATCCGCGTTTCAGGAAATAGTATCCGTAACCTATACCGGCGCAGACGGCACAAGCTACGCCGAAAGCGTTACCGCGCCCGTTAACGCCGGGACGTATACGGTTACCGCGCGGCTGTTGACGGACGGCGTTCCCGAATCGCTCTCCAGGACGTTTACGCTCGCCAAATCGGTAGTAAACGTTACCGCCCAGAACATTAACGTTACTCCCGGATCCGCTATCGTTCACGACGTTGCATTCGACGTAGACGGCGCGCCGTCCTATTCCGTAAGCTATACGGACGCGGAGCAAAACATTATCGCCGAGCCGACGGCGGTCGGCGTGTACGGCGTACGCTACGAAATAACGGACGGCAATTACAGCGGCGGCGCGACCGCCGTCCTCACTATTTCGGCGCGTTCGGGCGAATTATCGCTTTCGGGGCTTAACGCGACGTATGACGGAAACGAGCACGCGGCGGGTATCGCCGGACTAAAAAGCTATCACGAGGTACTTGCCGTAGAGTACAATTCTAACGGCGGAGAGTACGCTTCGGCCGCTCCCGTTAACGCCGGAACTTACGGCGCGCGCGCCCTGGTGCGTACCGATAACGCGGTTACCGAGACGCTTACAGGCACGTTGACAATCGCCAAAAGAACGTCCGGTATAACCGCCTCGGATATTAATATCAAGGTAGGCGGCGGCATTGTCGCAGACTATACGGTATCGGGCGGCTATAAACCTCATGTAGACGTCGTTTTCCTTTCGGCGGACGGACAAACGACGCTCGGCGCCGAGCCTTCCGAAGCGGGAACATATAAAATCAAGTATATTATTAACGACCCGAATTATTCAAGCGCGGAGGTTACAGTCAGCCTTACGATCAGCGCAAGACTCGACGAGGTAACCGTCAGCGGAGGGACTTACACGTTCGACGGCGCGGCTAAGGAGGTTACCGTCAGCGGCATGTCGGAGTACCATACGGGGCTTACCCTAACATACGCCAAGAGAGGGGAGCTTGAGCCGCTCGCGGGCTTACCGATAAACGCCGGCGTATACGACGTTACCGCAGCTTTTTTGACGGACGGAGTACCCGAAACGCTTACGGCGGAAATAACTATCAAGCCTATGGCGCTTAATATCACCCTGCAAAGCAAGAGCTTCGAGGTCGCCGCGACGTTCACGCACGATATTTCGGTAGCGGAGGATGTAACGCTTACGGCGTATACGGTATCGTATGCGGACAAAAACGATACCGAAGCGCAGCCTAGCGAAACCGTTCCTGCCTTGGCGGGAGAATATACCGTGACGCTTACCGTTACCGAGCCGAACTATTCCGGCGCGGCGACCGCAACGTATACGGTTCTGGCGCGTTTGGGCAGATTAAGCATTAGCGGCTTGAATCAGACTTACGACGGTACGGCGCGCGCGGTAACCGTTACGGGCGGACAGCCGTATCACGGCAATATCGCCGTTACGTATAAAAAAGGCGACGCGGTTTTGGACGGCGCGCCCGTAGACGCCGGGTCGTATAAGGTAATTCTTACCGCGACCGCCGACGGCGCGGCCGACGTATATCAGGAGCAGACGCTCACCGTCGGCAAACGCAATATACAAATTAGCGCGGACGCCGCGACCGCCTACAAGGGCGATTCGTTCGATATAACCTATTCGCCGGCGGAATACGCGCGCAGAGCCTTCGGCGTTACGGTAACGTACGCGCCTAAGGACGGCGGCGACGCGTCCTCCGTTAAGCCCTCCGCCGTGGGCGAATATACCGTTACGGTGACGATCGACGACGGTAATCTTACGGGAACGGCGACGACGCTTCTTACTGTTATCCCCAACACGGACAGGCTTTCGTTTACGGGCTTGACGACGCAGTACGCCAACTCCGCAAAAACGGTAGGCGTCGTCGGCTTGACGGAAAATCTTACGCTCGATTCGCTGATCTACGAGGGTGTTGACGGAACGGTCTACGCCGCGGCCGCAAACGCGCCGTCCGGGGTAGGCAAATACAAGGTAACTATAACGGTTAAGGATTTCGGCGAGCCCGTCGAAATTGTCAAAACCTTGATTATCAACAAAGCTAACGTAACTATCGGCAGCTATAAGCATTACTATACCGTCGTCGAGGGAATCGCGCAAGCGCCCGTTAGACCCGAGGCGTTCGCCGTATTTAAGGCGGAGGACATAATATTCACATACGGCGAAAGCGACAATCCCGCGCTTCCCGGACGGCACGCCTTCGCCGTTACCGCGAGCGACAGCGTGACCGTCGATAAGACCTCGGGCGAAATGCTCGTCACGTTCGCTACCGCCCTCCAAGCCTTCGAGTACGGCAAAAACTACTTTGAAAACGTAGCGACCGATCTGAAGACGGTGTACGTAGGCACGGCTACGCCGAGCACGGGTTCTAAGCAATATACCTATACGGAGAGATTTAAGAGCGGCAATTCCGCCTCTGAAGTAGATTTCTATTACAGAACGGCGAACGGCGCGGCGAAAACCTTGTTTATAGATTCGCGCGTAGGCGTTCAGTCCCACGTTAAGAGCGGACAGTATTTCTACCGAAGCGGCACAACCGGAATACCGGAGGGACCGGGCGACGCGGACGGTTTTGTACCCTTAAATCTTACCGGCGCATTTACGCAGACTACGCAGGCGGGATACAAAACTAAGTGGGGCGTTTTGCACGACGGCTTGTCGGGATATATTATTAACGCCTCGACGATTACGACGGGCGCGACCGCCGCGGTAACTCTCGGCGAGAACGACCTGTACGCCTATACGTTCGATTTGAATTCCGGCTCTCACGCCGACTACAAAAAGCAGGTAACGGCGTTCAGCGGTCAGAGTTATAACAGCTTTACGAGCTTGAGGTTGAAGCTTGTCGCCGATATTTACGGCAGAATCATAGAAATCGAGGTTTTAGATAAATATTCTGTCACGGCACTTAAGGTAAATATTGTTGCGGAAGGTAAAGAAAGAATCGCCTATGACACCTATGACCAGGTGGTCTATGAAAACATGGTTCGCGGCGTAACCCACGAAAAGTGGTAATCGAGAGCGCGGCTCGCGATATAACCCGCTAAAAAGCTTTGACCCTTGCATTAAATAAACATCTCCTCTCCAAAGAGGGCAAGCGATGCGGTAGCCGAGCTTGCCCTCTTTCCCCTCTTATCCGGGTTATCACTGCATACCCGTATAGTACGGTTAAAAGCCGCCATCGTCATTGCGAGGAGCGCAAGCGACGTGGCAATCTAGTTCTAACTTGTCCTCTTTTCCCTTATTATCCGGGTTATTACTGCTTACACGTACAGCGCGGCTAACAACCGCCACGTCATTGCGAGGAGCGCAAGCGACGTGGCAATCCAGTTCTAACTTGTCCTCTTTTCCCTTATTATCCGGGTTATTACTGCTTACACGTACAGCACGGCTAACAACCGCCACGTCATTGCGAGGAGCGCAAGCGACGTGGCAATCCAGTTTTAACTTATCCTCTTTTCTCTTATTATCCGGGTTATTACTACTTACCCGTACAGCACGGCTAACAACCGCCACGTCATTAGACTTGTTGCAAAACCTCTTCAAGTATGATATAATAGAGGTATGAAGTATGAGATAATAAAAGGGTACAAAAGCGAGGTATTTAGGCAAGTTACAG
>JAITNT010000034.1 GCA_031290295.1 Clostridiales bacterium | reverse complement strand
CACAGAAACGCCCGAGCTGTCGCCGCGCGGAAAGCGGGAAAGGCTTCCTCTCATAACCGCGATACTCTTGTTCGCCGCTGCCGCCGCAAACGTCGCGGTAATCACGGCAATACTGTCCGCGCCCGGCTATGCGGGCGGCAAGGCGGAACGCGTTACCTCGCTGCGCGTTACTGTTCGGAACGCCGCGGATTACGCGCCTATACACAATGCGACGGTTTGCATACCCGAGATAAACTCATACTTTTATACCGACACCGAGGGCAAAACCGTACAAATCGAAGCTCCGATACTCGTCAATCGCAGTTTTGACCGTATAAAGCCGCGCGATTTCGGAGATATTACCTTACTCGTATATAAAGACGGCTACATCGACTACATTATTTTTTATGTTATGCTGACGGAAGCGCCGCGCGAAATAACAATCACGCTCTACCCCTCGCGCTCGGCGGAGGACAATTCCTACCACACTATCATAGAATCCCCGGACTCCGCGTGGGCGGCCGAGGTAATCGATAAGTACAAGAAGTAACCGGGCAATAATTTATAAAATAAACGTATCGTCCTCAAAAGACGGTCCGTTTATTAGACCGATCCGGTATTTCCCGCTTTATTTATGCTTGTGACCGTGCTCCTGTCCGCAACCGCAGTCGTCGTCATGACCGTGATCGTGACAGTCGCAATCCTCGTCCTCGCATTCGTCCTCAAATCTAAGGTCGTCAAGTATTTCGCAGATAGCTTCCTCGTCGCGGGGATCGGGACGTTCGATATCGGGATGCAGCTCCCAAAGCTCCATATGCTCCGCAAAATCGCCCGGTTCGATCTTGGTTAAGGGCGAAAGCGATTCCAACTCGGAAAAAGCGCGGCAGGTATAGGTTTCAAAGTTGCAATCATAGCTCGGATATTTATCCGACACAAACGGAAAGTACTTAACGAATAACTCGCCGTGATTAAAGTAACAGGCAAAGCAGTCGTCAACCGTGCTGCCTATCTTAAACGGCGCTTCGGTCTTGGCGTCGTTGGTGACGGCGACATATCCGTCGCCGAGATAGACGCGCGGATCGTTTAGCTTGGAATACTTCCAAAGACTCAACGCGCGGTTGGCGCAGTAACCGTTTTCCGACTCCGAATTAGGAATAACGACAAGTCCGCCCGGCGCAAGCATAGTTATTGCCCACGCGCTTAACTCCACCGCGAACGGCGAACGGTTAAAAATGCGGTGCAGGATAACGAAATTGCCGGGCTCCTCGTCCGGCTTAATAATTATAACCTTTTGAAGCCCGGTAAGCGCTTCTACCGGCGCGGTAAGCATAATCACGCCCATTTTCTCGTCAATTTTAACCTCGACCTTGTCGTTAGCCGGGACATAGGTGCGCTCCGCCGCCTCGGGCGCGTGCCAAAGCCTGTGTCCGCCGTAATGCAGGTACGCTTCTTTGTCGGGGTTCTTCAAATCCTCCTCGAAAACCGCAAGATGATTGACGCCGCCTTTGCGTCCTAGGTACAGAATACGCGGCCCGAACTCCGTAGTAACGACTATTTCAACGTCGCCGCTCGCAACCCTAAAGCAACCGGGGATACCCTTAAATGTAGTTTTTTTGATATTCATAGTGTCTCCTTATTTTTAATGCGAATCGCATATTTTACCGTTAACCTAGTCCAGTCCCCTGCCCTTAACCTTGAGCTTGGCGAATTGTCTTGCTAACTGCGCCTTAGCCATTTTGTATTCCTTTAGACTTTGCGCTTTTCTCAAGACCTCCTGCGCGGCGTCTATTTCCGCCTGCACCTTGCGCATATCGACCTCGTAAGGCCATTCTGCGGACTGCGTGAGAACGGACACCTTTTCGGGCGTAACCTCGACAAAGCCCTCGCCGTTGGCGGCTTCCATCCAACCGCCGTTCTGCTTTATCCGCAGCACGCCGGGGTCAAGCGGCGTAACCAACGGCAACGTATTGCGCATAATACCCATTTCGCCGCCCGGGGTTCCGATTATCAAGGATTCAACCCCGCCGCGGAAAAAATCTCTGTCCGGCGTGGATATTTCAAGTATAAAGCTTCTTTCCAAAAAACTCCCTCCGCCCGCGTACCGGGCCTAACAGACTTGTTGCAAAACCAACCGCAAGGTTTTTTTCGAGGGCTTTTTGCAAGAAGTCTAATGCCTGAACGCTTTCTCCTTAGCCTCGTCAAGGTCGCCGACCATATAAAAAGCCGACTCCGGCAACGCGTCCGCCTCGCCGTTCAAAATCGACTTGAAGCATTCGACGGTAGTCTTTACCGGCAAATAGCGACCCTCCATGCCCGTAAATATAGAAGCGACAAATAACGGCTGCGAGAAAAACCGCTGTATTTTACGCGCACGGTAAACCGTGAATTTGTCCTCCTCGGCAAGCTCGTCCATGCCGAGAATAGCTATAATATCCTGAAGCTCCTTGTACCTTTGCAACGCCTCCGTTACCTTGCGCGCGATAACGTAATGCTCCTCGCCGACTATCGACGGTTCCAAAATACGGCTTGTCGATTCGAGCGGATTAACCGCCGGGTAGATACCCTGTTCGACAACCTTGCGGGAAAGCACCGTGGTGGCGTCAAGGTGGGCAAAAATCGACGCTGGCGCCGGATCGGTCAAATCGTCCGCTGGAACATAAATCGCCTGTATGGACGTAATGGAGCCGCTTTTGGTGGTAGTTATGCGTTCCTGCAACGCGCCCATCTCGGTGGCAAGCGTGGGCTGATAGCCTACGGCGCTCGGCATACGCCCGAGTAAGGCGCTTACCTCGCTGCCCGCCTGCACGAACCTGTAAATATTGTCGATGAACAACAACACGTCCTGTTTCATGACGTCGCGGAAATATTCCGCCGCAGTAAGTCCCGTCAAGGCGACGCGCATACGCGAACCCGGCGGTTCATTCATTTGTCCGAATATCAGCGCGGTTTTTTCCAGCACTCCCGATTCGGTCATATCCTGTATCATTTCAAAGCCCTCGCGGCTTCTTTCGCCTACTCCGGTAAAAATCGAATAGCCTCCGTGTTCGTGCGCGATATTACGGATAAGCTCCATAATAAGCACGGTCTTGCCTACGCCCGCGCCGCCGAAAAGCCCTATCTTACCGCCCTTGGCATAAGGCGCGAGCAAATCGATAACCTTGATGCCGGTTTCCAAAACCTTGGTGGTGTGCGACTGGTTGAAGAACTCCGGCGCGGCGCGGTGAATGCTCCACCGCTCCGCGGCGTTGATCGCGCCCTTGTTGTCAATCGGCTCGCCGAGTACGTTAAGCACGCGCCCGAGCACGCACTCTCCGACGGGCACCTTAATAGGCTCGCCCGAGGCGTAAACCGCCATGCCTCTCGAAAGCCCCTCGGTAGCCGACATGGCGATACACCTTACCGTGCCGCTCTTGACATGCGACAGCACCTCGAGGGCGACGGTTCTGGCGTCCTCTTTTATTATAAGCTTCTCAAAAATGGCGGGCATACGGCAGCCGTCAAATTTGACGTCTATTACCGGTCCGATGATTTGCGATATTTTTCCCGTTATAACCTTGTCCATATATTTACCTTTCCGTTGCCGTTCGGTTTTCCGTTCCGAACGACGAGGTGACAATCTCTATAAGCTCGTTAGTTACGCTTTCTTGCCGCGCGCGGTTATATTCCAAACGCAGCTTTTCCAAAAGCTCCGTAGCGTTCCTCGAGGCGCTCGACATCGCCGCCATGCGCGAGGAATGCTCGGCGGCGACCGATTGAATTAACGCGCTGTAAATCACGCCTATGAGGTATTGCGGAACAAGCTCGTTAAGCACCGCCTCCGGCGACGGGTCGTAGTAAATCTCGCGGTAATAATCCTCGTTCTTGTACGGCGCGTCCTCTATGCCGCCGATTACCGTTTCCTTAGATAACGGCAGCAGCTTCATCGACCGCGCGACCGCCGCCGCGCCCGTTTCAGGCTCGGTGTACACGATATACACCTCGTCCATAAGCCCCTGGTCATAAAGATTTATAATGCTGTCGGCAATTTCCGCCGCGTCGCGTATAGTCGGGTCGCGCGTAGCGTGAGTGAATTCCACGTCGACAACGGCTTTTTTATGCTCGAAGAACTCGCGCGCAACCTGTCCTACCGTAAAAATATAACGCTCGGAATACTCCGACATAAGCTCCCACGCCTTGTTAAGCACGTTATGGTTGTAACCGCCCGCAAGCCCCTTATCGGAGGCGATAACGATAAACACCGCGCGGCCGCCGCGCTTTTCGGCGATATATCGGTGCGTAACGTCCTTGGTGCGCGTAATGATATCCTTAATTACGGCGCGGATTTTGTCGAAATATTGCTTGTTCGCCTCGTAACGCTGATGAGCCTTGTGCATTTTGGCGACCGAAATGGTCTCCATCGCGCTCGTAATCTGCCGCGTATCCGAAACGCCCTTTATTCTGGATTTAATATCGGTAAGATTTCTCATAGCTCACTTCTCGCGCCCGAGAAAACAAAGTCCGAATATTGCTTCACGGCGTCCTCGATAGTCATACACGCCTCCGTAGAAAGGTCGCCGCTCTCAAGTATGCCCTTGCGTATGCCGGGGAAATTTAAGTCCATGAAGTTAAGAAAGCCGCGGTTAAACTCGCGTATCCTTTTGACGGGGATTTTACGCAAAAACTCCTTGGTCGTAACGTACAGCAGAATAACCTGTTCTTCTACGCCGTAAGGGGCGTATCTGTCCTGTTTGAGCGTTTCCGTAGTGCGTTCGCCCAACCCGAGCATTTCCTGCGTCTGTATATCAAGCTCGGAGCCGAACTGCGAAAAAACCGCAAGCTCGCGGTACTGCGACAAATCGAGCCTGAGCTTACCGGAAACCTTACGCATAGCCTTGGTTTGCGCCGAGCTGCCCACGCGCGAAACGGAAAGCCCGACGTTGACCGCAGGTCGCACGCCCGCGTTGAACAGCTCGCTTTCCAAATAAATCTGCCCGTCCGTAATGGAAATTACATTAGTCGGAATGTACGCGCTTATATCGCCGGCGAGCGTTTCCACGATAGGCAGCGCGGTAATCGAGCC
>JAITNT010000004.1 GCA_031290295.1 Clostridiales bacterium | reverse complement strand
GCTTAAACGATTTGGCTAAAATCGCCAAGGTTAAGGACGATTACAATATAGAATATCCTAATTTTGATGTAACATATCCAAACTATGCCGGTAAAAAAAGTAACGGGCAGATTACGGAGGCTGTATTCGGCAAGCATTATGTTTGGCACAGTTGTTGGACTACGGATAAGACAACAAAAATTACGCTTACGCAGCTTTGGAACAAACGAAAATAATAAGGAAATGATACACGCGCCCGTGAGCAAAGCCTCTCGCGGGCGTTTTGCATTTATTTTGAAAGGGCGGTTCAAATTTTCAAAATTTTCCGCCTGCCTTTATCCCGGTTTGTCCGGTTTGCCACGCGCGACCACCTAAAAACAGTTTACTTATTTGAGGGTTTGTGGTATTATTCTCACGTACCTATTTCTCAGTTTTGCGGTTAACCCTCGCTCTACCGGGAGGTCGGCAAATATTTTTTCGGAGGGTTCCATAAATCATGGACAAAAAAACGGAAGCACAAAAACAAGAGATTATTGCCGCATATGCGCGGACGGAGGGTGACACCGGGTCGCCCGAGGTTCAGGTAGCGTTGCTTACCTACCGCATTAATAATCTTAACGAGCATCTTGCATTTCACAAGAAGGATCATCATTCGCGCCGCGGACTGCTGATGCTGGTAGGTCAGCGCAGAAGTCTTTTGAATTATCTCAAGGATATCGATATCGAGAGATACCGTACGCTTATCGCCAAGCTTGAGATAAGGAAGTAAAAATTTGACCTATAAAACAATAAGGGCGCGCGGAAGTGCCCTTATTATCTGTATTAGTATTTAGAAAAAGGAGTAAATAATGGAATTAGGAAAGAAATTCGAGACTACTATCGGCGGCAGGCGGGTAATAGTGGAAACAGGCAGGTATTCGGAGCTTGCGGCGGGGTCATGCTTGATCCGTTGCGGAGATACCGTAGTGCTTACTAACGTGACAATGGCCGCCGAACCCCGCGCCGGCATGGATTATTTTCCGTTGGGCGTCGATTTTGAAGAAAAAATGTACGCTATCGGCAAAATCCCCGGCAGCTTCAAACGCAGGGAGGGTCGCGGAAGCGATAAGGCTATCCTTACAAGCCGTCTTATCGACAGACCGTTAAGACCGCTTTTCCCCAAAGGCTTGTTTAACGACGTCGCCGTAGTCGCTACCGCGTTATCCGTGGATATGGAAATCCCGCCCGAGGTTTTCGGTATGATCGGTTCGTCGATCGCGCTGTCAATTTCGGATATTCCGTTCTCGGGGCCTACCGGCTCGGTCGTCGTCGGCTATGTCGACGGTAAGTACGTCGTTAACCCCGACACCGCGCAGCGCGCCGAATCGAAGCTGCATTTGACCGTAAGCGGTACGCGCGACGCTATCATGATGGTCGAGGCAGGCGCGGAAATGGTCAGCGAAAAGGTTATGCTCGAGGGCATACTTTTTGCGCATGAGGAAATCAAGAAGCAAATCGTTTTCATTGACGGAATCGTCAAGGAAATCGGCAAGGCCAAGAAGGTAATAGAGCTGTACCGCGTTCCCGACGAAATCGACGCCGCCGTCCGCAAGTATGCGGACAAACCGCTCGACAAGGCGCTCGATACCTTTGACCGCGCTTTGCGTCAGGGTAACGAGGACGCGCTTGCCAAGGATGTCCAAGAGCATTTCAAGGAGATTTATCCCGACAAGACGCGCGAGATAGCCGACGCGATTTATTACATGACCAAGGAAAAGGTTCGCAACCGTATTCTCAAGGACGGCGTTCGTCCCGACGGAAGAAAGCTTGAAGAAATCCGCAAAATCTGGTGTGAAACGGGCGTGCTGCCGCGCGTTCACGGAAGCGCGGTATTTACGCGCGGTCAGTCGCAGGCGCTTACCTCGGCTACGCTCGGAACGTTTTCCGACATGCAGAAGTTGGAGGGGCTTGACGGCGAGGATTCCAAGCGCTACATGCACCATTACAATTTCCCGCCGTATTCAACCGGCGAAGCCAAGGGCATGCGCGGTCCCGGCCGCCGCGAGATAGGGCACGGCGCTCTTGCCGAGCGCGCGCTCGAACCCGTAATTCCGTCCGTGGACGAGTTCCCGTACTGTATAAGAACGGTAAGCGAAATTCTTTCCTCTAACGGCTCGACCTCGCAAGCGAGCGTTTGCGGCTCCACGTTGTCGCTCATGGACGCGGGCGTTCCGCTTCTTGCGCCCGTCGCCGGTATCGCCATGGGTCTTATCAAGGACGAGAAGTCCGGTAAGGTCGTAGTGCTTTCGGACATTCAGGGGCTTGAGGATTTCTTAGGCGATATGGACTTTAAGGTGGCGGGGACCAAGGACGGTATCACCGCCATTCAGATGGATATCAAAATTAAGGGTATAGACAAGGCGATTTTGCAGGAGGCGCTCGAGCGCGCCCGCATCGGCAGGCTCCACATTCTCGGCGAAATGCTCAAGGTGCTGCCCGAGCCGCGCAAGGAGCTTTCTAAGTACGCGCCCAAGGTCGTCAGCTTCAATATCAGTCCCGACAAAATCGGCGACGTTATCGGCAAGGGCGGCAAAACTATCAACAAAATCGTGGAGGAAACCGGCGTAAAAATCGATATCGAGGAGGACGGCAAGGTTGTTATTTCCTCCGTCGACGCCGCTATGCTGGAGACCGCCAAGGCTAAGGTTCTCGCAATCGTTACCGATCCCGAGGTCGGCTTCCAATATCAGTGCAAGGTCGTCAACATAATCGAAATCGGCGCGTTCTGCGAGCTGTCGCCGGGACGCGACGGAATGATTCATATAAGCAGGCTTGCGCCTACCCGCGTAGAAAAGGTTACCGACGTGCTGAACATCGGCAACGACGTCGTCGTAGAGGTTATAAAGGTCGATAAAATGAAAGGCAGAATCGACCTCAAGCTTATTCAAAAGCTATAATACAAAAAGCGCGCCTAAAGGGAGGTTGTCTCTAAAAAGTGAAAATCACTTAGAGGCAACTTCTTTTACTACTACGGAAGTTTTTTCATGATTATACCCGCCGCCGAATATGATATAAGGATAATATTTTATATCGGGCGGGAAAAATTATGGACAAGGAAAAGCTCTTTCGTAATGTCGTGGCAAATCTGCTGTTGTTCTCGGCGGTAATCGGGGTAATTGCGGTTACTAATTCTTCCGGAATAAAAAGCGTATTCTCGGGCGCGGCAGACGGCGTTATTTATCGCGGCAATCCCTCCAAAAACAGGGTGTCGCTTATGATAAACGTATATTGGGGCACGGAATATATTGCCGGAATGCTGGACATATTAGAGCGTGAAGGCGTAAAGGCTACTTTCTTTGTGGGCGGCAGCTGGGTTGCGGGCAACGAGGAGACGTTTATGCGGATTTATAAGGCGGGGCACGAGATAGGCAACCACGGCTATTTCCATAAGGATCACAAGCAGATATCGGAGGCGCGCAACCGCGAGGAAATCGAGGTTTGCGGCGGGTTGGTGGAGCGTGTCAGCGGCTATAAAATGGAGCTGTTCGCGCCGCCGTCCGGTTCGTTCGGTAAAATTACGCTAAGGGTTGCCGATTCGCTCGGCTACAAGACGGTCTTATGGTCAAAAGACACCGTAGACTGGCGCGATAAGGACGCGGATTTGGTGTATAACCGTGCTACCCGTAAGCTTGCTAACGGCGACTTGATACTCATGCACCCGACCGAGCACACGCTCAAGGCGCTCAAAAAAATTATAACGACAATCAAAGAACAGGGCTTTGTTCCGACGACCGTTTCAGAAAATATCGCCGTCGACGGGAACGTCTGAACAAGCGCAGGAGGTACTATGCACAAGCTTTATACTTTCCCGTCCGGATTAAGACTGCTAGTCAAAAAGGTTGACGCGGTGAGGTCGGTAACGGCGGGCATTTGGGTTGGAACGGGCAGCTGTAACGAAACCGCCGAAAATAACGGCATTTCACATTTTATCGAGCACATGCTCTTTAAGGGCACCAAGAAGCGCAGCGCGTTGCAGATTGCCGAGGCCGTCGATAACGTAGGCGCGCAAATTAACGCGTTTACTACCAAGGAATGCACGTGCTTTTACACAAAATCTATTTCCGAGCACGTCGAGCGCTGCTTCGAGGTGCTTTCCGATTTATTCTTTAATTCGGTATTCGCAGGCGACGAAATGAGCCGCGAAAAAAAAGTTGTGCTCGAAGAAATATCCATGGTCGAGGACGCGCCCGAGGACGTGTGCCACGAGCTGTTATCGGATATTTTTTTTGAGGGCAGTACCTTGGGGTACAGGATTTTGGGAAGCTCCGAAAACGTAAAGGGGTTTACCGAAAGCGACATACGTAAATATTTAGCGGCTAATTACCGCGCCCAAAACGTCGTTCTGAGCGTAGTCGGCAACGTCGATTTCAGCGCGGTTAAGGAGCTTACCAAGAGGTATTTTGACGGCAATTTTGACACGGCTAAGGTCGTGCTTCCGGACAAGCCCGCGGCGCACGTTCCGTCGCGCAAGCTTATTTCCAAAAAAAAGCAGATCGAGCAGGCGAGTATCGCCATAGGCATACCGTCGATTTCCTTTAATCATCCGCGCTCCTATCCGCTTGCTATCCTGAATAACATTTTGGGCGGCGGCGGCATGAGCTCGAGGCTTTTTCAAAAAATCCGCGAGGAGCTGGGGCTTGCGTATTCCGTATATTCCTATAATTCGTCGTACGTTAATAACGGCATGTTTTCCGTTTATTGCGGCACAAACCCTAAGAACGCGGCAAAGGTAGTCGAGACGCTTTCATCGGAGCTTCGCCGCCTAAAGAGGGAGTATATTACCGAATCGGAATTTTCGCGCGGCAAGGAGCAGATGAAGGCGGCTTTTATTCTCGGGCAGGAAAGCACGTCGTCCATTATGAACGTCTACGGCAAGCTGCTTGTGCTAAGCGGCGAGGTTTTTGACATAGACAAACGCTTAGAGGCGATTAACGGCGTGACATTCGGCGATATTCATGATATAATTGACGACGTAATAAGCTTCGATAATGTATGCGCCGCATTCGTTTCCGACGACACGGGCGCGGATTTGTTGCAATACTTACACTTATAGAAAACAGGGGGGCGAGCTATGCCGGATACCCGTCGCGATAAGCTTGATATTATATTCGATATGCAGGATAAGCTTAACAAGCATATCTGCAGAACCCGCGGACTCGGCGATTTGGATAAGCTTGACGAGCGCGGCAAAAGCGAATGGATTCAGCGCGAAGCCTTAGCCGTGATA
>JAITNT010000292.1 GCA_031290295.1 Clostridiales bacterium | reverse complement strand
TTATCGCGCAGCTTGACGTTAACCGCTTCGTTGGGTACGAACTTGGGCTGGGTGGTCATGATCGTTTTGCCAGCGGCGGACTGCGGCATCTCGTCCGTCATGCGTTCCTTGATGTGCTTGTTCTCAACGTTGGGAAGCACAAGCACGTCCATAAACCTCGTTATACAAGTAGATTTGCCCGCGCGGACCGGACCGATGACGCCGACGTAAATGTCGCCGCCCGTGCGTTGCGCTATATCTTTGTACAGGTCAAATTTCTCCATTCAGCAGACCTCCTGAGATTTTTAAGAAGAATACTCTAAATATATGAGCCGGCGCGTGCGAATATGATACGGGAGACTTGCTTTTGGAAAAAGTAGGTAAAATGGGGGAAAGAGGGCAAGTAAATGATTGGTAAGCGGCGAAGCGGGTCTGGATTCCTACGGCGCTGATGCGCCTCTGAATGACAAAGAGGGCAAGTAGAATTTATATATGGGGTGATGAAAGCGGCGAAGAGATTCTTCGACTATGCGATAGTATGGACATGGACTGTTTTTGTTTGTATTCGGAATGGGTGGCACGGGCGATGTTTCGACAAGCTCAACATGACATGGATAGGGCTTTAATTGTATAGGGGTACGGGCGGCGCGAGCATGGATAGAATAATTGTACCAGCGGTTAAAAAATGGAAAAATTTGGCAAAAAATATTTTACGATTTCTGTCAAAAACGCTTGCAAACGCATGTTCGGGTATGATATAATGCGGGTACGGTGGTTGACGAACGAACGTTTTGTTATGTTTAGGGGCGTTACTCCGTGTGTACATTGACAACTGAATCATTTTCAATTTTACTCGGGGTCTTTTGGCTCGGAGTTTTTTGCGGCGGTTCTGCGGGCGTGAACCTCCCTGAACTTGGTCATAAGATTAGTGTCAGTTTCGGTACCCTTTATCAGCCGCTTGATGTTGGAGCGGTGCGCAAAGAGTACGAGGGCGCAAATGCATAGCGGGGCGGCTATGCCGACGGCGTTATCCTTGAACACCTCCGCGAACACTACCTCGATAACCGTCATGCTTATTGTGAAAATAAAGGAGGTCACCGAGCCGTATTTGCCGATTAACAAATAACCTACAGCGATAACAAATACGGCGAAGCCGATTACGGGATCCGCAGCCAAGAACACGCCTATCGTGCTGGCCGCGCCCTTCCCTCCCTTGAACCTCATGAACAACGGGAAAACATGACCGAGGATTACAAAAAATCCCGAAATGAACATGCACGCCTTGGACACGCCGCCGATATAGTAGCCGAGTATTCCGGGCGCGCCGCTCACCGGGGGAATAAAATAAGCGTCGGCGCCCCGCATAAGAAAGTACGCGCCGAGAGCCGGCAGGGCGGCTTTGAGCACGTCGAACGAGAGCGTCAACGCCGCCGCCCGCAGACCGACGCTGCGCAGCATGTTAACCGTGCCCGGGTTGCCGCTGCCCTTAGTCCTGATATCGGTGCGGAAAATTTTGCTGACAAGGACGGCAAAATTAATGCTTCCGATAATATACGACCCTATGATTATGCCGATAAGCTTTAGGATAAATTCTGTCATTGATTCGACTCCTTGTTTCTTATTATAAGCCTAATCGGGGTTCCTGTAAAGTCTACGGACCGTCTTAACGCATTTTCAAGATATCTTTTGTAAGAAAAGTGCATAAGCCGCCCGTCGTTGACGAACATAATAAAGGTCGGCGGATTAGCTTCGGCCTGTACGGAGTAGTAAATTTTGAGGCGGCGACCCGAAAAGGACGGCGGCTCGGTAACCGCGACGGCGTCGGAAATCAACTCGTTAAGCACGCCCGTAGAAATGCGGCGGCTCGAATTTGCGTAGGCGACGCGCGCAAGCCCGACGGCCTTGTCTACGCGCTGACCGGTCTTGGCGGAGACGAACACAGGCAAAGCATAACTCATGAATTTGAGCGCTTCGCCGAGCGCGTCCTCATACCGCTTAGCCGTATAGGTATCCTTTTCGACCGCGTCCCACTTGTTGACGACTATCACGGACGGCTTGCCTAGGTCGTCGACGTATCCCGCTATGCGCACGTCCTGCTCCGAAAGAGACTCCGCGGCGTCAAAAAGCACAAGAACCACGTCCGCGCGCTCGATAGCCTTCATAGCCATTATCGCGCTGACGGCCTCCACGGAACGTTCCTCCACGCCGCGTTTCCGTCTAAGCCCCGCCGTATCGATAATTATATATTTCTGACCGTCGAGCATGACGGGCGTATCGACGGCGTCGCGCGTAGTCCCCGCGATATCGCTGACTATTACGCGTTCCTCGTTGAGAATTTTGTTGACTATGGAGGATTTGCCCGCGTTAGGCTTGCCGACCACGGCAATTTTCAGCGCGTCGGTTTCCTCCTCCGGCTCGTTTTTGGGGAAGCTGCGGATAATCTCGTCCAGCAAATCGCCCAGTCCCATGCCCTGCTCGGAGGAAACGCCGAACGGCTCTCCCAGTCCAAGCTCGTAATACCCGTACAGCGCGTCGGGCTTGAACACGTCCATTTTGTTGACCGCCAAAATTACGGGCTTGCCGCACTTACGCAAAACCTCGGCGAACGCATAATCGTCGGAGGTAAGTCCGGCGCGGTGGTCTACAAAAAATACTATCACATCCGCCGCATCCATGGCAAGCTTCGCTTGGCGGAAAATATGAGAAATCATGTTGTCGGCGGTGTTGAACTCTATGCCGCCCGTGTCGATACCGGTAATATGCCGCCCGCGCCATTCCGCGTCCGCGACTATACGGTCGCGTGTAACGCCGGGCACGTCCTGCACGATGGAGATCCGCCGTCCCGCCGTCTTATTAAAAAATGTGGACTTGCCGACATTCGGTCTGCCGACTATCGCAACGGTTGGTTTCATTTGTTTCCCCTTTATCAGTATTAAATCTAGTTTCGAGTCGTAAGGGCTTCCAGCAAGCCCTCTCCCGTAGTTTCGGCGACGATGATTTCCGCCCGCAAAATTTCCGCCAGCTCCGCGACGCTCATGTCGTCCAGAAACACGTCGGTAAACTCTCTGAGCATTACGCGCGGAAGTATGATAACGCCGCCCCTCGGGGCTTGCGCGGCTATGTCCCGACCCGCCAAAAGCCCCGCCACGGTGACGCTCGCGCCGAAGGTTTTATTGACGATTTCCGCAACGCTTAGGCGCACCTGCGGAAATCTCGCGCAAATTAAGCCCGCCATTTGCTCCATAAAGGCGCGGGCGGCGCTTCCCGTGACAATTACCGCCTCCGTAATTACCGGCTCAAATTCGCCGTCACACAGCGCGGCGCGCAGGGCTTCCTCAAATTCCGCCATAAGTCCCACGCCGTTCTCTATCTGCGGAAAGCCGTCGTAATCGGCGGGCGGCGGAACGGGCAAGCCGGCGATAACGTACATCTCGTCGGCGCAGTAAACGTAGCCCGCGCCCCCGCGCCCGCGGTATTTTTCGGCAAGCTTACGGCAAAGGGCGACCGTCCTTCGGGCGCACTCCTTGTCCACATTGCGGATTGCGGGGTTGGCGTATGCGGTGAGTCCCACGGGCACCACAGCCAAGCTTTGGGTATAGGGCTTAATTTCCGTAATCGTTTTTTCCAGCTCCGCGCCGTCGTTTATGTCCGGCACCAGAACTATCTGCGCGTGAATCTTTATGCCGTGCGCGGCAAGCTCTCTGAGGATAGGCAGTATGTCCGAGTTTTTCTTTCCGAGCAGCCGCCCTCTTACCGCCGGATCGGATGCGTGTACGGAAACATAAAGCGGGCTGATTCGGTATCTTATTATGCGCGAGCGGTCGCGCGCGGTGAGGTTTGTGAGGGTTACGTAATTGCCGCTTATCACGGAAAGCCGCCAGTCGTCGTCCTTGACGTAAAGGCTTTCCCTCATACCCTCAGGCAGCTGATCGACAAAACAAAACACGCAGCGGTTGCCGCACACGCGCACGGGCTGAAGCCCGTCCTCTACGGTAAGCCCCAAGTCCTCGTCCGCGTCCTTGTCTATCTCGTAATCGGTAAGCTCCCCGCCGTCCGATACGGTCATGACAAAGCTTTCCTGCGCGTTGTAATACTGATAATCCAAAATATCCGTAACCTCGTTTCCGTCAAACGCGCAAAGAGCAGAGCCGGATTTAATTCCGAG
>JAITNT010000287.1 GCA_031290295.1 Clostridiales bacterium | reverse complement strand
TTCTCATGTTTGTTTCCTCCGTTTTTTATTTTTATTTTACGCAATCCGAAGCGCAAATTACCGCGCTCCGATTACGGTTATGCCAAGAAGAGCCCGAAGTCGTCAAGTAATAATACCTGACCGCTGCCGCCGTTAAAGCCGACCCTTATTCTCAGCCCGCTGTTCGCGCCAGAATTAAAGGTAAGCTCCAGCCTTGTCCATTGTCCTTGGGCCCCGTAGGTCTTAGACCGGATAACGGACTGACCGTCCGTCGTTTCTACGGACAGCTTGATCGCGTCCGCGGATAAAGCGCCGACGGATTTGACCCAGCATGAATATACGTAATCGCCGTTTCTCTCGACGTCCGCCAGCTTATAAATATCCGCAAAAATATCGGCGCTGTCGTTGGCGATTCTCGCGTTAACGATTCCGTTGTGGGTATCCTCGCTGTAACGCACCATCGTCAGCTTACTCGGCGTCGTGCTCGCCCAAGCGTATTCCAGCGCGCTGCCGTTACTTTGCATTTCAAAGCCGGGATCCTTGATTGTGCGCAGCTGCGCCATTTCCCCGTCTGTATATACCGCCATTTCCATAGGCGCGGGGGTTTTGCTGTTTTGATACGCGCCGGGGGTCGCGGGTTGCGCGGCGGCGGGTATAACTAAAGAAAGAACGCCGTCTACGAGTCCCACCTTGCCGCCGAGAGCCTTGACGTTTTCCTTCACGACCCTTTCGTACGCTTCAACCGCGCCGTCAAAGGTGTAGGGACCGTACTTGAACTTATAGCTTTGGTTGATGCCGGCGTAATATTTCGTTTCCATTTGGCTATAGCCGCCGTTCATTACCGCAAGTATGCCCGCGGTCTGCGCCGCGTTCGAGTCGGTATCGCTGCCGCACGCAATCGTATACTTTGCCGAGGTTTCGATATCCTTATCGCCGTACAGCAAGCCGATAGCGATAAACGCCGCGCACGCCTTAGCGTCGAGAAGAATGCCGTCTCCCGGATAAACTCCTTTAGGCCATACCGTCCAATTGTAGTAAGAATCCTCTACCCATTTCGTATGTATCGCGGTACAGTTGTCCTCCGCGGACATTCCGTCGTTATAATTAGCGATTACGTCCTCGACGCACAGCTTAGTCCAGCTGTCGGCGGGGATAGCGGATAAGCCCGCCTCGATAACCCTCATAACGTCGGTCTCGAAAAACGCCTCCGCAAACATCGCCGCGACGAACTGCGTTCCGTAGATTCCGTCGCCGTAGCATACGATCTCGGCAAATTTCTCCGCCAGATAATCCGCCTGCTTCAGCGCGCCCGGCGAAAGAAGCCCGCCGTACGCGCCGCCGCACATATAGCTGCAAGAGTCCGGCCACGGCTGCGTCGTGATATTATCCCGTTTGGGATATCCCGAAAACGGCGGCGCCCAGCCCGCTATAAGCACGTTGTTGTTCGAGCCGTCCCAATACTCGTAGTTTTTGTTATACAACTCGATACCCGCGACGCGCGAGGTGACGTCTATGCCGTAATTCTCCAGCGCCTCGAGCGCGCCTAAGGATAAATAAATATCGTCCTGATTAAAGGAATCCTTAATGTCGTCGGCTTTCCACGAGCTTGTAGGCCATTTCCACCCTCTGTAACGAAACTCATAGGTGCTTCCGTAGCTGACGCCGACCATAGTGCCGACAAAGCCGCCTTTCATCTTGTCGACGTACTCCGCCATCGATATGACGCGGTCTCCGGAAGCCGGCGTAACCGTCTCATACACCGGTTCGTCTTCGGGCGGCTCCGGCTGAACCGGCGTTCCGCCCGTACAGCCGGATACGACCGACATAATCACGGACAGCAGACCCAAAAAGATTTTTTTTGTTACTTTCATTTTCCTCTCCTTTAGTTTTTATTGATAATAAAGTATTTATACCTTGCGCGCGAGCCGTTCTGCACCGCCGCTCCGAAGCCTCCCGACAAATACGGGTCTGAATCGTCGAACGTTATAAGGCGGACGCCGTTAACGCTTATACATATCTTCCCTTTTTGAAAATCAATCTCAAAAAGGTACTCCTCGTCGTGTTTCCATAAAAAGCCGCGTTCCGCAAGCGTAGCGTAGCCGTACGCGTTCTTTTCCAGAACAAGCCTGCCCGCGCCGTCAAAGCCGACGGCGTAACCGCGCATCGCGCCCTGCACGCAGAAAAGAATTTTGTGCCGCTCCCCCGCCGCGGGAAGCATCGAGCATTTCAGGTTAATATCGCCGAATAAACCGCCGGTATACAGCTCGCCGCCGTCCGCGCAGCTGCCGGAAAGCATACCGTCCTCCAGCCGCCAGTATCCCTTGTGATAGGTGCATTGACTGACCTCCTTGTGCGCTAACGAATAATCCTCCGTAATCTCGCGCGAAAAGTCGAGCTTGTACGACGGCGTTCCGCCGAAAGAAAAGTCGTCCATATATACCGCGCCGCCGCCGCTCACCGTAAGCCCGATTTCGGAGATATTTCTTCCCTCTCCGTCCGCGGGTACAGTGTACGCTATTTCCTGCCAAAGCCCGCCGCAGTCTACCGCCGCGCTGTATTGTGTAACGCCCGAATTGCAGTCCTTGGCATAAAGCGAAACCCTGCCGCTGCCCCGCACAAAGCATTTTATCGTCTGCCCGGGATAAATAAGCGGTGAAAAAGCCGGATCGTAACGGTTATCGTACATTTCGGAGGCGCGGTAATATGTCCTTTTGTATACCTTTCCGCCCCCGACTCCGGCGACAATTTTGAGCGCGCCGCGTCCCGTATACGCGCATTCGCGCGTGTTGGAAAGCTCCGCGTCGCTCTCGAAGCCGTGAGTGGAGCCGGGCAGCTCGAATCCGCATACTCCGGGACGGCGAACCGACTCCGCATACGCGGTGTCAAATTCCGCGCCGCTAAGCTTCTCCGATATTTCGGCAAGCCTGAAGGCAAAATCTGCGGCGTCGACAATATTTAACGCGCCTATTACCGAGGAGCCGACCGTTATATCGTTGATCGGCTTACGCCACTTATTATAATTGATTCCATCCAACCCGTTAAGCACGCCGAGCATTGTCGCGATATTAGAGGTGTTGCAATCGGTATCGAAGCCGCACCGGTTGCAAATATTTACCGATTTGTCAAAATCCCCGCCGCCGTACCGCAGCGCAAGAATCATAATCGCGGCGTTTGGAATAATATGACAATTCCCGCCGAACTTATCCTTCCAAAAATTTTCCCTGATAAAGGCGAGGCATTTACCGTAATCCTCGGGATGAGCGGAATAAAATTTGCTTACCGCGTTAACGGTTTTGGCATATTCCGACGCTTGCGGTATTACCGAAAGTCCGCGCGCTATAACGCCGTCTACGGCGCGCTCCGTAAAGGCGGCGCTTATGCAGGCGGCGACAAAGCGTCCTCCGAAAACCGCCTCTCCGTCGTGCATTACGCGGGAGGCTTTCTCCGCGAGGTCGGCGGCGCGCCCGCAGTCCCCGGGGCAAAGAAGCCCGTAGATATCGCTGAAAATCTGACCGCCGATTTGCTCGGCAAGCATTCTGCCGTTGTGTTTAATACTGCCGGAGTCCGGAGGCATTACGCCGTTGCACATATTAAGGTACGCCGTATGCTCCTCGGAAACTCCGTACCCTCCCCACCAAAAATAGCCGTGTTCGAAGGGCGCGTTGTTGAGAATATTCCTGCCGAAGTCCGCGGAGGCGAGCTTGGCGCAGTCGTTATCGTAGAAAGTCCGCAGGGCGTAGATATTGCCGTTGCTGTCGTCGTCCGCGCCGAAATTTTTGTAGTCCTCGGGATAGCCGTCAAGCACGCCGTACTTTGCGGCAATCTCCTCCGCCGTCCACATCTCAATAGGCGCGCCGCTGCGTACGCCGATAAGCTTACCCAGCCAACCCGCATAGATTTTTTCTATAATACCGTCGTCTTTTTTTATCATATCCGCTCCTATTTTATTCCTGAAATTTTTACGCCTTGGATAATGAACTTTTGGAACACGACCAAAAGCACGATCAAAGGAACGCTTGCGAGCGCAGAACCCGCGATAAGATAATGCCACTGCGTACCCTGCGACGACTTGAAGTAAGATATCAGCTGATTAAGCTGCATAAGCATAGGGTTATCGACGGTCATAATCGGCCATATGTAGGAATTCCAAAAGCCCTGAAATACGCTTATGCCCATAATCACGAACGGCGTACCCGAGAGCGGCAGAAAAATTCTGAAATAAATTCTTATGCGTCCGCAGCCGTCCACTCTTGCCGCGTCCTCTAACGACCGCGGTACCGACAAATAAAACTGTCTGTAAAAGAAAATCGACCATACGTACGGCACTCCGGGAAGCGTAAGCCCCCAAAAGGTATTGAGCATTCCTAATGAGCTTACAATTTGATAACAAGGAATCATAACCGCCATGTTGGGTACGAACATAGTGACCGCGTAATAAAGCCATACGATTTTTTTGCCCTTGAAGTTTAGTCTGGCAAAAACGTAGGCGGCGGCGGAATTAGTGAACAGGCTGAGTACAAGCGCCACGGAAGCGACGGTAAGCGTAGCGTAAACGGATTGCACTACGCTCGAATACTTGGGCAGATACGCGCCGGAAAGATTATCCGTAATCAGCCCGGAATAATTATCCGCCGTCCATTGCGAGGGGAAAAGCCTGAAGTCGTAGGACAAAAAGTCGGACGGTATCTTAAAGCCCGAGGTGTACAGCCAAAACAGCGGGAAAATACAGCTTAATACTACAATCGCCGCCACCGCGATAAAAACTATAACAGAAATCTTTTTTCTCGTCGCCGCAGTCATTTACGCCTCCGATTTTTCAGAGGATATAACTCTGAAAATTATCGACGACAACAACGCCAAAATTATCGCGATGACGATAGAAGCGACCGTAGCGTAAGTCTTGTTTATATCGTAATTAAATTTATCGAACAAAAAGCCTATGGGACCCATAGTGGTGCCTATTTGTCCCTTGCCCGTCATAATATACGGAATTTCAAAAACCTGAACCGACGATACTATAAGGGAAACTAAGACGTATACGAACACATTTTTTAAGCCCGGCAGCGTTATGTGAAAAAGCTTGGCAAGCTTACCCGCGCCGTCGATAGTCGCTGCCTCGTAATAATCGACGGGAATGTCATAAAGTCCGCCGAGCATTATAAGCGTAGTGTACCCAAGCCCCGCCCAAACTACGGCGACGGAGCACGCGAGCCAGTCGACCGAGGGATCGGAGAGCCATGCTATAGGTGTGAACGGTTTTGCGCCCGCGAGCGCAAAGGGCTTCCAAAGCGCGGACAAAATCGCGTTAAAAACACCCGTGTCCTCTTGAAAAACGGACAGGAATATAACGCCTACCACGACGCCGGACAGCACGCAGGGAATGTATACGGCAACCTTAAAGAACGCGCCGAACCGCCGTCTGAGCTTGGTCGCAAGGCTCGCGAGCAAAAAGGCGATTATTATCTGCGACGGAACGATTACGAGCGCATAGCGTCCGCCTATGAGAAGCGCTTTCCAAAACGCGGGATCTCCGAGCACGTGCCCGTAGGTGTTGAATCCGACAAAAACCAGCTCGTTGCGCGCGGGCGTATCGAACAGGCTCATTACGAGCGAATACCCGAGCGGCGCGGCGATAAATACCGTAAGCAATGCAAAGCTTGGAAGCAGCAAAACCAGCGAGGGTATCAAATCTCCCTTTAGTATCCGCCTTGCGGAGAAAAATCTTATTGCCGTAGGTGTTTTTTGCATAAGCCTCTCCTCCTTACGCCTTACGCGGATTTTTGCCGGCGGTTTCTTCACTGCCGACGTAGGCGCGCATCAGCGTGCCTAAGCTTGCCATAACGCTGTCTATTGTGCCGCTTTGCAGCATATACTCCTGCAATTTAATTGCAAAGGTATCGCTGAAGCTCCACGGATAACACGGCTCCGGCACGGAAAGCGGTAATATTTCATCGAGCATGTATTGGCTGTAAACGTCGTTCCCGGCGTATTCACCGGTATTCAGAACCGCGTCTACGGACTTCCTGCCGGAAAACTTCGAGTACCCCAATCCTTGGAAAAAGTCCACCATGATTTCCTCCGAACCCGCAAGCAGGTACTTCATGAACTTCACGGCAAGCTCGGGCTTCTTGGAGTCGGTGCTGACGGTCATGCCCCAACCGCCGAGCGCCGCCGTAGAAACACCGTCATCTCCGTCGGGCGTGGGGAATTTCGCTATCCCTACGTCGTCGAGTATGCCCGGGAAGCCGTTCTTTATCTGCCCTATGCCCCACGAGCCGCAGGGCTGCATAGCCACCCTGCCGTTTGCGAACTGATTAATTTCGTTATACGTATACGCGCTCGTCTTAGGCGACCAGCCGTTTTTGTAAATTGTCCTGAACATTTCAAAAAGTCCGCGGTTAAATGCGGTATCGTATATCGGGGTATCCCAGTTTTCATTCAAAAGCTCGGAGCCCGCCATACCCTGAAAGCCCCACAGCACCCAACCTAACTGACCGGAGGGCGGCAACTGTATGCCGTATACCTTGTCGCTCCCGCTGAGATTGTTAGTAAGACGCTCCGCATAGTCGATAAGCTCGTCCCACGTTTTTGGAGGCTTTTCGGGGTCAAGCCCGACGGCGGCAAACTTGCTTTTGCTGTAATACAGCACGGAATACGGCTCCACAAAGGCGGGATAAATATACCGCGTACCCTTGACGTTAATCATATTTTCGACATAACCGTGAATATCGCTCCACTCATCCTCGGAAAAGTATTCGTTGAGATCGACGTAATAGCCCGCGTTACCCTCGAGCGGAACGGCCGCGTAATTCGCAAAAACCAAATCGGGCGCGTTTCCGTCCGCGCGCGCGGCGTTGATGCTTTGCGCCCACGCATCCTCGGGAATGAAATTCAGCTCGACGTAAATACCGTCGTCGTTCTCCTCGTTGTACTTATCCGTCCACTTAGTAAACCACTCTCTGGTCTGCACCTCGACAAAAGGAGGCGTCCAAAAGACGACCTTCTCCTTTCCTGCGGACAAACCCGTCCTCGGGTCGCGGAAGCACGCGTCAAAATGCAACGATATAATCATCGCGCACACAAGCATCACCGAAATAAGCTTATTAAATATTGCCATTCACTCCCCCTTTCTCCGAATTGTGTCGGATTAATAATCTAAGTAAGCGTTAATTTATGTTATTTGTATACGTTTACAAGTGTTTGCGGTTTATCCGAATACCCCGCTTCCCTTGCGGGAAATCCGTGTAAACGTTTACAAATTATAAAAAAGCGAACCCTTTTTATCTTGTAGACTCTCTCACGACCAGCTTTCGCGAGGTTAGGTATTCTCTTGGCGCGCCTTCGTACTCCTGACTTATGCGGGTCAAAAGCAACTCCATACAATTTTCGGCGAACTCGCGGGAGTTGTTAGTTACGGTAGTAATAGGCGGCATGCAGAGCTTGGAAAATTCAATGTTGTCCATGCCCGTAACCGACACGTCCTCGGGCACTCTGTTGCCGTTGCCGATAAGCGTTTGTATGACGCCCATAGCGATCAGGTCGTTAGCGCAGGCAATCGCCGCAGGCAGCTCGGAAAGCCCGATAAAATACTTTGCCGCGCGGTAACCGCCCTCCATACTAAAATCAAAGTTGAACACATATTCCGGACGCAGATTAATACCCGCCTCCGACAGCGCCTTTTGATATCCGGTAAATCTTCTTTCGTTAAGGACGGAATTTTCATCTCCGCCCGCGTACGCGATTTTTGTGTGCCCTAGCGACAAAAGATAATTCGTCGTTACATAAAGCCCCTGCCCCTTGATACTGTGGACGGTATCGAAATTTAATTCTCCGAAGGAGTTAGAGGCGACGACGGGTTTACCGAAATCCTTGAGAGCCTTGAACACCTGCGGATAATCGTTGATAGAGCAGAAAATAAGCCCGTCGATTTTTAAGCCGTGCGCAATCTCGATCGCGTTCAGCTCGTTGCCCTCGATTCCGTTGCTGTTATACAGAGTGACGGTGTAGCCTTTTTGCAACGCTATATCCTGCACAACCTTATACGCAACGGAGTAGAACGGATTCTCGATGTCGGGAACTATCATCATAATCTGCGTAGAACGGTTCATTTTTAGGACGCGGGCATTTCGATTCAGCCTAAACCCCAAGGTGCGGATAGCCTCGTCGATGCTTCTGCATTTATTTTGGTCTACCGCGGAGCTTTTATTCAGATACCGCGAGACCGTCGCGTTTGAAACGTTAGCAATCCTTGCAACGTCGTTGATAGTAACCGCCCTATCTCTAACCGTAGTAACCCCTCCCCCATTAAATCGGAATATCACAGAATCCTTTCGTATACGTCTAAATCTCTTGTATACGTTTACATAATACCATATTTTTTTGCTTTGTCAAGCGATTTTCAAAAATATTTTCAAAAAGTATTTGCGGCAAGTATTTTGCGGAATAATTATGCGGCATCGGGATACGTCCCTTACTTGTTTATGAGCTTGATAGCCTCTACGGAAGCCTTCCATTTCCGATCGGCGGTCAAAAGCCCGTTGACCTCCTGTTCCACGTCGGTGGTCTGCGTGACGCAGTAGCCGCAAATCTCCGGAACGGCGCGTACTACCTCGGTTAGACCGGCGAGCCGCTTCAAAAACTCCTCCTCGTTCTCCACCGTTTTGCCGTAGCCCCAGCCGCGCCCCTTATCGCGCGAAAAGGCTATGCCCGCGTACTCGCTTAAAATAACGGGTTGACCCTCGTACCGGTAACCGTCGGCAAACGCGTGACGGTGTCTGGCCGACGGATGCGCGACCGCCTTGTTAGCTAAAACGTCGTCGAGATTTTTGAGATCGCTTTCAAGCCGGTCGCCCGTTTCCGCGTAGTTGTGAAGCGTTATAAGGTCGCTGGTCGTGTGATCCCAGCCGTCGTTAGAAATAGCCGCGCGCGCCGGATCGAGCGCCTTTGCAAGCGCGTACATAGCGTCGGCAAACCTCTGCTGCTCGACGTCGGCGTGCACGCGCGGAATCCCCCAGCTCTCGTTAAACAGCACCCACGCCATAATCGACGGATGATTGCGGTGCTGCTCTATTACCGCCGTTACCTCCTCGGTAAAGACGCGCTTTGACCCTTGCGAAAATTCGTACATAGACGGCATTTCGCACCATGCGACCGCGCCTAAAATATCGCAGTAATAATAAAACCGCTCGTCCTCGATTTTTTGATGCTTGCGTATGCCGTTAAACCCCGCTTCCTTAGTAAGGAGTATATCCCTCACGATAGCGTCCTCGTCCGGCGGCGTTAAGCCCGAATCCGACCAGTAGCCCTGATCGAGCAGCATTTTAAGATAGAACGGCGAATCGTTTTGATTAAGGCAATTCGTATTAAACTCATACGAAACGACGCCGAAATACGAGCCGATTCTGTCAATCTCGCTCGCTCCGTCAAGCAGAAGCATTTCAACGTCATAAAGGCTCGGAGTATGGTGCGACCAGCACCGCAGCTTAAATTTGTCGGCGTTGCCAGAAATGTCGAGGGTGTTGCGGAACACACCGTCGCTTAACCGAACCGTGCTTTCCGCTACAAAAGCGCCGTCGTAAGTAATCACCGTCTTTAAGCTCAAGCCCTCGTAAAAGCCCGCAATTTCGCCCTCGAAATAAACAGACGAGTTTTCGATTTTGGGAACGGCGTAGAACCGTTCGACGTGCGCCGCGCTTACCTCCTCTATCCAAACGGTTTTCCAAATGCCCGTAGTGTCTACATACCAGCAATCGAAGCTCTCGTCGCACCACCGCTGCTTGCCCCGCGGGCGGCGGCACGAATACGAGTCCTCGGCGCGCACCGTAACGGTATTTGCGCCTTTCTTTACGTGCGACGAAATATCAAAAGAGAACCTCTCGTACGCGCCCGTATGCTCCCCCGCAAGCTGACCGTTTATCCATACCTTGGTAAGATAGTCGCAGCCTTCGAAATGCAAAATCAAGCGCTTGCCGCGCGAGGGCTTCACCGCCGTAAATTCGCGCTTGTACCAGACGACATCGCAACGCTTTTGAATGTTCACGCCGCTTTTTTGAGTCTGATAAGCAAAGGGTACGTTTATACCGTACTGCGGCTCGAAGCCGCGCTGAAAACCGTCGTATTCGCCCTTATTCCCGCCGTCGAACGCAAAGTCCCAACGCCCGTTAAGGTTAAGCCAGTTTTTCCGCACAAGCTGCGGACGCGGATAGTCTTTCAAATAACACTGCGTATGCTTCATAATTCTGCCTCTAAAATATAATATACCGTATATTATATAACGGTTTCAAAAAATACACAAGAAGATTAACCGGCTGCGGCAACCCGCGTTGACAAAAGATTTTATTATAAAGCAAACCGTCAACGCAGGCGTACCCACACGGATTAGCCAGCGTACTGCGCAAGCTTATCGTTTATAACCGCGCCGTCGTCCGTCGCGCTGTAATTCCTGATTTTCATGCCCGTGCTGAACGACCTGAAGCCCACCGCCGCCGCCTTGTCGGCATCGAATACGTAAAATTCATCGTAAGTGAAAGCCAAAACGCCGTCGAGAATAAAGTAGAATTTTGCTCCGTCGCGCAGAATCGCCAGCTTGACATAATTGCCTTTGCTGTAAGAAATTCCGGGCGCATTGAAGTTCTGTTCGGTGGTATTCCAATCCCAATCCTTATTGTCGAGCGTCCTTTGCGCACAACCGATAGCCTTACTAGTGTAGCTAGCGTTGCCGTCTATATAGTAAAACACCGTATTTTCGGGAGTGGAAACCGCAAGTCCGAATTTGGGGTACGGGTCGCTTTGGTTTGTAGAGTACGGATAAGAAGCGTTCTCGAATACGGTAATCTCGGCTTCGACGTAAAACCTGTTGCCGTATACGTTGTTAAAGAACAAGGATTGATCCTCGCACCAGTTTCCGACTACATACGCGCCGTCGGTGCCGTCGTCATGCGTAAGATCGTAGCCGTAGCCCGATTTCAGCCCGCCAATCTGCCCGAAGCTCAAGCTCTCGTAAACCAACTGCGGCGTATTGTACTGCGCGTTCTCGTACGAATATTCCGCGAAGGTCGCCCTGTCTACGGGCGCGTCCTTACCGAGAACTACGATTTCGGGAATACAAATGCCGTAATCCTCGTCAACGCTCCTTAAAGCAACCGTTATTTTGCTTACCGGCATATCGAAGAACTCCGCGATTGCCGAGCTGCCGGGACGCATATTATCGAACGCGTCTACGTGCCAATCCCAATCGAATTCGAGATTTTC
>JAITNT010000145.1 GCA_031290295.1 Clostridiales bacterium | reverse complement strand
CCGTGAATTTTAAGCGCATATACGACGAATTTACAAAGTACGTCAAGGATAAGGCGATAGCGGGCGAGTTCGTAGACTTCAATAATTTTAAGGCGCAACTTAGAAAGAAAGCCTATTTTGCAAAGTACGGCACGGCACGGTTTAAGTCGGACGCGTACGGGCAAAACGACGGCGAACCCGAGGGTTGCTATATTTTAGATATATTGAAACTGTGTGCGGCTTGCGGACGTGGGGAATATATTGTCACAGTTGCGGTGGTCGCCGCCGCCTTCGCCCGAGCGGAATCAGGGGACGCTGTTCGACGAGGCGGGCTAAATTTACAAAACGACACGCGACGCATTATCGGGCGCGGAAACGGCAAAAGCGCGTAAATTTGGAGAGCGAGAAAACTTACGTTGTAAAGGACGGAAATTTACACGAATCAGACGGGAAACGCCGCTTTTACTATATGAAATAGATAGATAACACAATAAATATATATTATTTTATAGTTTGTAAATTTGTAAAGGCAAAATAAAGGGTGTGTATCGCAACCGAGTATTTCTGATAGAACGAGAAAAAATGCAAGCAAAAACCGTGATTTGGATGTGGTATACAAAACCGCACATTTACATTTACAAACACGCCCATCCTCGTCGCGGCTGAAAAAATAGGGAGGCACTATTTCTAAAAATATTCCCGCAGGGGGAAGGGGGAGGAAAAAAGCTACCGACTTTGAGAGCGTCAGCGAACAGGCAGTCGCGTGTGTAAAAATTGCAATTCAGGCGATTATTTTGAGATTTTGCGCGTCGGGAAAAGGCATGAACGTCAAAAACGGATACTTTTTTCGGACGGCGATTGAAAAAAGAATCAATCGGTTCGGTTTTGGGGCTGTTTTGAGCCGTATTCTGCGTTTTTTGCGGCGTTTTACGTCAAAAACAACGGCGGCACGGTGAGGCGGCGGTAAAATCTTGCAAAAAGGTTTGAAAAACGCGGTTGAAATTTATTAAAACGGGAGCGGAAGTTTGAAAAAATCAGCCTAAACGGAGCGGTTAATTTGAAATCCGCTCACAAAAATTTGAAAACACTAAAACATAAATATGGAGGTAAAACAAAACATGGCAACTAACAACAGAGGCGGCGCACGCTTGGGCGCGGGTCGCAAAAAGAAAACGGAGGCGGTCGGGCTTCGCCGCTCGGAAACGGCGTTAAATACTCCGCTCGCGGATTTAGCGCTTGAAAGCATAAATTTTGAGGCGGCGGACACTTGCCCCGCACCCAACGCGTATCTCTCGCGCCCGACAAAAGGTATGCTTGGCGACAACCGCGGGGCGGAGATACTCAAAAACATTTGGCAATGGTTAAAGGTCAGGGACTGCGAAAAGTTAGTCAATCCCGAGAACCTACAGCTTTGGGCGTTGCAGGTGGCGAAGTACGAGCAAATCGTTTCGCTTGTGGATTCCCAAGGCTATTTATACAACAAAAGCGGCGTGCCGGATATTAACCCTTACGAGGAACTCGCGGAAAAAGCGTTGAAACGCGCTTCGGCGCTATGGGCGGGGATAGAGGTCGTAATCGCGGACAGAGTAAAGTTCTACGCCGACCGCACGGGTGAAAACAAAAGTCCGCTCGACAGACTCTTAAACCTGTCGGCGGCAAGCGCATTGAATGCGGACGGAAACGCGCCGTATTCGGAGGAGGAATAATGAACAAAAAATATTACAACTCTAAAAAACGGGTTATCCCCAACAAAGCCCCCGACTCCCGATTTGACCAAGCGGCGGCGGATAAAGCCGTGCTGTTTATAGAATCGTTAAAGCTCGTAAAGGGCGAGTGGGCGGGCAAGCAGTTTAAGCTGATGAATTGGCAAAGGAAAATAATCGGTGATATTTTCGGCACGCTGAAAAGGAACGGCACGAGGCAGTTCAATACCGCGCTTATTTTCACACCCAAAAAGAACGCGAAATCCGCGCTCGCTTCGGCTGTCGCGCTGTATATGCTTTGCTGTGATTCCGAATACGGAAGCGAGGTCTACGGAGCGGCGGCGGATAAATCTCAAGCCTCGATAGTATTCGATAGTTGTGCCGCGATAGTCGAGATGTCAGCCGAGCTTAGCAAACGCCTAAAAGTCAACCGCGCGACGAAAAGAATCGTATATCCGTTAACGAATTCTTTTTATCAGGTGGTGTCGGCGGACGTGCCGAGCAAGCACGGAATTTCGGCAAGCTGCGTCATATTCGACGAGCTGCTCGCGCAGAAAACGCCCGACTTTTTCAGGGTAATGACGACGGGCACGGGCGACGCGCGGCGCAATCCGCTAACGTTCGTGCTTTCTACGGCGGGGACGGATAAGCGGAGTATTTGCTACGAGCAATACACGCGCGCAAAGCAGATTTTAGCGGGCGAGCGCACCGACTATTCCGTTTATCCCGTGATTTACGAAGCGGTAAGGGAAGACGACCCGTCAAGCCCCGACACGTGGCGCAAGGCGAACCCGTCGCTGGGTATAACGATAACCGAGGATAAAATGCGGCAAGCGTGGGAATCGGCGCTCGGTAACCCGGTGGAGGAAAAACTGTTTAAGCAATTAAGGCTCAATATTTGGAGCGACGACGTGGCAAAATGGCTTCCCATCGAAAAATGGAACTCTTGCTTAGAGGAATACGAGGAGGAGGATTTTACGGGAAAAACCTGCTTTGGCGGGTTAGACCTATCCGCGAAAACGGACTTGACGGCGTTTGTGCTTGTGTTTCCGCCCGAAAAAGAGGGCGAGCCGTATAAAGTCCTGCCGTATTTTTGGATACCGTCCGACAGCGTGGAGCGGCATATTCGCACCGACCATATTCCGTACGACAAGTGGCAAGCGGAGGGACACATCATGACCACGGACGGGAGCGTCGTGCATTACGACGAGATAGAGCGGTTTATCTTGCGGTTGTCTAAGAAATTTAAGATAAAGGAAATCGCGATGGACGACTGGAACGGACAAGCTACGGCACAGCATTTGGAGGATAAGGGACTAACGATGATACAGTTTCGGCAGGGCTTCCGTTCGATGAACGAGCCTACAAAGGAGCTTATGAATCAAATTTTAGAGCGGAATATCTTTCATAACGGCAACGACGTTTTAACGTGGAATTTGGAAAGCTTAATCGTAAAGACCGACCCCGCCGGAAACGTCAAGCCGGACAAGGCGAAAAGCACGCAGAGGATAGACGGCGCGGTAGCGTTAATAATGGCGTTAGACCGCGCGTTAAAGCGTAGCGTGGAGTCGGCGGAAAGCGTTTATATGCGGCGCGGGTTAATCGTTATGGACGATAGCGGCGTGGAATACGACGAGTATCTGCCCGACGGCACCTCGCGCCACGTGCGAATAACCGATTACGGAACGTTTTATTCATAGAAAAGGAGAGAAAAAAATATGCCTCAAAAAATGCTACGCCCGTGCTACAAGCAGGGTTGTCCGAATTTAACGAGAGAGAAATACTGCGCCGCGCACGCGCATTTGGAGGAAGCGGAAAAGCGCGAGCGGGCGGAGCGGTACAACAAAACCGCCCGCAACGCCGACAGTCAAAGGTTGTACGAAAGCCCCGAATGGCGCAAACTGCGGGCGGTTTACTTAAAGCGGAATCCGCTGTGCGAGCGGTGCTACGCCGAGGGGCGAATAACGCCCGCCGTTATTTGCGACCATAAGGTAGAAATTAAGGACGGCGGCGCGAAGCTCGACATGGAAAATATAACCGCACTCTGCCGTGGTTGTCATAACAAGAAAACGGCGGCGGAAAAACAAAAAAGGAATAATAGGGAGTAATTTATATGGAACGACAATTTAACGAACGAGAACGGGTTAACGACGTTACGGCATTACCGCCCCGTAGCAATCGCTTCAAAGACTTAGCGATATTCACCGAGCGGGCGGTCAAGATGCACGGCGACGGTTACTATATGCGTATCTTTGCCGATAGCAGCGCGGAGTTTGTCCGCTACGACGAAATTATGAAAAAGTGGGTATTTTTATGCTTTCCGAGCGGTGTCGGCGACACTTCGCG
>JAITNT010000091.1 GCA_031290295.1 Clostridiales bacterium | reverse complement strand
GAGGGAAACTGTGTGATACGCAAGTCGGATAACCTATTGAGATTTGGTTGTAAAAGCAGTATTATTCCTAACGGGGTAACGACTATCGGTGCTTATGCGTTCTACGGTTGCAGCGGCTTAACGAGCATAACGATACCGAACAGCGTAACGACTATCAGGGAGTATGCGTTCGGCAATTGTAGCGGCTTAACGAGCATAACGGTATCAACGGGAAACAGCATATATAAATCAGAGGGAAACTGTGTGATACGCAAGTCGGATAACCTATTGATATTTGGTTGTAAAAGCAGTATTATTCCTAACGGGGTAACGAGTATCGTGGATTTTGCGTTCTCCGGTTGCAGCGGTTTAACGGGAGCGTTGACTATACCGAGCGGGGTAACGACTATCGGGGATGTTGCGTTCGGCGGTTGCAGTAGCTTAACGAGCATAACGATACCGAGCGGGGTAACGAGTATCGGGGATAGCGCGTTCGAGGATTGCGGCGGCTTAACGAGCATAACGCTCCCGGACGGCGTAACGAGTATCGGCGAGGCTGCGTTCGACGGCTGGACTACGAATCAGAAAATTTACGTCCGCAAAAAATATCAAAAAAGATGGAATAAAAACTGGAATCGCGGTTGTAATGCCGAAATAATATACAGGTAATTACTTCCGCGCTTTTAGCCCCGCCACGATTCCGCGTTTAGTTTCGCGACGGTTCTAATGGCGGTGCGCAATCAAAACATAACCCTACCGCAACTAACATTGCGGGTACGGAGCGTTGAAAGCGGCGAAGAGATGTTTCGACAAGCTCAGAATGACACGGGCTTATTTTAATTGTATGCGGGGCGGGTAAACAAACTGCGGTTGTCATTAGCGAGGAGCTGAAAGCGACGCGGCAATCCGGTTTTTACTTGTCCTCTTCTCTCTTTTCCCGAACCATTTTTCAAGGAATCGCCGTCAGCTTTCTCTTTTGCCGTAAAACAGATACTGCTGGGCGTAGCCGGACAGCCCGCCGTACAGGTCGGTGAAGCGGCGGCGTATACCCTCTCTGTTTTGGGGCGCGCCGCCTAGGTCGGTGAGATACACCTTTTCTATCCAGGTGTCCACGGGAAATACGTCCGTCTTATGTAAGCCGAAAAGCAGTATGCAGTCCGCCACCTTGCCGCCCACCCCGCTAAGCCGCAGAAGCGACTCGCGGGCTTCGGCGGTGTCCATAGCGGACAGCCGTTCGATATACGCGCCGTCCGCCAAGACCTCCGCGGTTTTTATCAGATAGGGGCTTCGGTAGCCGCACCCGATTTTATTCAGGGTCGGTACGTCGAGCGCCGCTATCGCCCGCGCCGTCGGAAAAGCGAAGCCGCCCCCCGCGGCGGGCGCGCCTACCGTTTCGCACAGCCTTTCGATGATACCCTGAATACGTTTGATGTTGTTGTTAGCCGAAATTATAAAGCTGAAAATTATTTCCCCGGTTTCGCCCTTAAGTATGCGGATTCCGCGCCCGTTATCGCATGCCGCGCTCATAAGCGGCTTGGAATAAAGCTCGTTTATAATCGCCGCGTAATCGTTATCCAGGTCGAAAAAATTCCGGAAATATTCCGCGTCGTCGCACGTCACGATTACACGGTCGAAACGTTCAGATATTTCCGCAAAATGCGCGCCGCTTCTTACGCGCCAAACGTCGTCCGCAAAGGAGTAGCGAAAAATCTGCCCGCAGGTAAGAATATCCTTAGCAGAAAAATAATCCGGATTTTCGATTAAAATTTTATCATTTGTAACGGTATAGTTCATACGATTTCCGAATGCAGGATTCAAAGACCCTTTGCAAGCAAGCCGCAAGACTGCCCGCAAAAAAATAACCCGCCGGTTCTTATCCCGACGGGCGTTTCTAAAGCGAAATACGATAGTCGCCGCAAACCGCCGATTAAGTCTGCGGTTTCCCCGTGTGACGACACGCCGCTTAAACGGATTCTTTAGCGGGAAAAACCGAAATCTTCTTGCGTTTGCGGTCGAGCGGTTCATACTTAACGAAGCCGTCGCAAAGCGCGAACAAGGTATCGTCGCCGCCTCTGCCCACGTTCTGACCCGGGTGAATGTGCGTGCCGCGCTGACGGATAAGAATATTACCCGCTATAACGGGCTGTCCGTCCGACTTCTTAGGACCGAGCCGCTTCGACGCGCTTTCGCGGCCGTTACGGGTCGAGCCTACGCCCTTTTTATGAGCAAACAACTGAATATTAATAAACATTTTTACTTTACCTCCAATTTGATGTACTTAGAAAACCCGTCCGCCAGATCGGAAACGCCGCACAGCATTGTTTCCAAAATCATGTCCGCGTCGTGTCTTTCGCCTGCTTCGAGTATGTCCGGCAGCTTTACGATGAGAATGCCCTCCTCGTCGTCGCGGGTAAACCTCGCTTGAATGCCCGCTACCTGCATAAGCCCTAATAACGCCGTCTGCACTACGCTCGAAAGCCCCGCGCAAACTATGTCCTCGCCTTTTTCCGCCGCCTTGGTGTGTCCCAAACAGCTTACGCTCACTATGTGACCCCGTACGCGCTTAACCGTAACGATAGTCATATCAGCTTATCGCGGTAATCTTTACCCGGGTATACTTCTGGCGATGACCGTTCTTCTTGCGGACGTTCTTTTTGGCCTTGTACTTAAAGACAATTATTTTATCGCCCTTAACAAGCCCGACAATCTCCGCTTTCGCGGTAACCGCGCCGACCTCGCTTCCGGTCAAAACCTTGCCCTCGTCCGAGGTCAAAAGCACCTTAAATTCCGTTACGGCTCCCGGTTCAAGATCGAGCTTCTCGACCTCTACTACGTCGCCTACGGAAACCTTCAGCTGCTTGCCGCCCGTCTCAATAATCGCATACATAAATTCTGCCTCCTTTTTATGGTATCCGCTAGCTTACGGTGCCTCAAGGAAATTCCTCGTCGGACTTGTAAAAATACCGTTTCTAAGCGACTTGGTATTTATAATACTATACTCCGCCGCCCGTTGTCAAGCAAAAACCGCCGCAAAAAAATTATGACTAATGACTTTCTTTACCGGGGGCGGGAAATAGAGTGAAAGTGGACAAGTTAGAACCGGATTGTCACGGCGCGCCGGCGCTAAGGACGGATAGGGTTTTGATTGTATATGGGGCGATGAATAGTGTTCTTTTTTGCTGATGCGGCAAAAAAGAACGAAAAAAGCGCATCGGGGAGGTTTCGAGGCCTCCCCGAACCCCTCGGGCGACTTACTTTTGGAAAAAGTAAGCAAAAAGGGGAAAGAGGGCAAGTTAGAACTGGATTGTCACGGCGCGCTAGCGCGCCTCACAATGACGGAGAGAGCTAGTAATTGTCTTAGAAAGCGGCGAAGAGATTCTTCGACAAGCTCAGAATGACATGGATAAGCTGGATTTGTATTCGGTACGGGTGGCACGGTGATAATGCAATTAAGACGGAGCGCTAGCTATACCGCATTTTTGCGGAGCGACACCTGTAAATTTGCACAATAAAAATTGGAAAAATTTGGCAAAAAATATTTTGCGATTTCTGTCAAAAACGCTTGCAAACGCATGTTTGGGTATGATATAATGCGGGTACGGTGATATGCGAACACATGTTTCGGCGGGGCAAGGCGGGCAGCGAAGAGCGGGTTACTCGAACCGGGAAACGATTGCGGCGGGCGGGTGACGGGGCGGCGGCGGCGGTTACTCGAACTGGGAGCTGTACATCTGCTTGTAGTAGGAATCGCGGGATATCAGCTCGGCGTGGTTGCCGCGTTCTATTATTTCGCCGTCCTTTATGACCAAAATAATGTCGGCGTTAACTATCGTCGAAAGCCTGTGCGCGATAACAAAGCATGTTTTGCCGCGCATAAGGCGCAGCATCGCCCTTTGGATTTCCATTTCGGTGCGCGTGTCCACGTTGGAGGTTGCCTCGTCAAGAATAAGCATCCCCGCGTCGGAAAGCATTGCCCGGGCAATAGAGATAAGCTGCTTCTGCCCTTTGGAAATGTTCATGCCGCCCTCGTCCAAAACGCTGTCATAGCCGTCTGGCAGCGACTCGACGTACCCGTCTATTCTCGCCGCGCGCGCCGCCTCCTCTACCTCGCCGCGCGTAACCGTATCGCGGGAATACGCGATATTCTCATAAACCGTGCCGCAGAAAAGCCACGTGTCCTGGAGAACCATAGAATAAGCCGCCCTCACGCTTGCGCGGGCCGCCTCTCTGATTTCCGTGCCGTCGATCCGTATTTCGCCCGAATCGGGGTCGTAGAAACGCATAAGCAAATTGATTACCGTCGTTTTGCCGCCGCCCGTAGGGCCTACGATAGCCACGGTTTTGCCTGGGGGCGCGTCAAATTCTACGTTCCTGAGTATCGGTCTGCCTTCGACATAGGAGAAATTCACATCGCGCGCCGTGACGAAGCCCTGCACCCCGCTCAAGGCGGCGGCTTCTTCGGCGTCGGGCGGCTCGGGCGCTTCGTCGATTATGCGCATCACGCGCTCGGCGGCGGCGGCGGCGGACTGAAGCTCGCTCAAAATGTTGCCGAACTCGTTAATGGGTCCCGCAAACTTACGCGAATACAGAGTGAAGGAGGAAAGATTGCCTAAGGTTATGCCTATAGGCCCGCCGATAAGGTATAAAAGCACGCCGAACATGCTGACGAGCGCGATAGAAATATTGTTAACGAGATTCATGGTTGGCCCCGTCACCGTGCCGTAGTAGTCCGCCTTGCAATAAGCGTCGGCGGCGTCGCTATTCAGCGCGTCGAAGCCCCCGATTATGCTTGATTCGGCGTTGTACGCCTTGATCGTTTTGTGTCCGGAAATTTTCTCCTCGGCATAGCCGTTAAGCGTGCCGAGCTTGCCGGAGCGCGCCCGGAAGAGCGGCTTGACCTTTTTGACGAGATAGCGCGTGGCGAATACGGAAACGGGAATCGTTACGGCGAATATAAGCACGAGCGCGGGCGATATCGTAAGCATAAGTACGAAGGATCCGATAACGGTAAAAACGCCGGTGAAAATCTGTACCGCGTCGCTCGAAAGCGTGTTGGCTATCGTATCGATATCATAAGAAATACGGCTCAAAATGTCGCCCGTCTGCGCGTTGTCGAAATACGAGACCGGCAGGCGTATCAGGCGGTTAAACAGGTCGCGGCGAAGCGCCACAACGACCTTTTGGGTAATGCCGACCATAAATATCGACAGCAGGTACGAAAGCGCGGAGGAAACGACGTAGAATACTATCATAAGCGCGCAGTACGCCAAAACGAGAGTCATATCGACGTTGCCCGCGCCCCGGGCTACGGCGTCGATTGCAAGCCCCGATATCATGGGTCCTAAAAGCGCGAGGGCGTTAGACGCAAAGGATATGAATACCGCAAGCAGAAGCCGCCATTTGAAACGGTAGAGATACCGCCAAAGGCGCATAAGCACGCGCACGTTCTTCAGGCGTGTTTTGGGGATTGCCGCTATAGACGTACTACGCATCACGCTATATCCCCCATTTGAATTTTGTAGATTTCGCGGTACTCGGGACAGGTCGTCATAAGCTCGCCGTGCGTCCCTCTCCCCGCCACCGCGCCGTCCTTGAGCACGAGAATGACGTCGGCGTGCTTGATAGAGCTGACGCGCTGCGCGACTATTACCTTGGTGGCGGCGGCGCAGTCACGGTCGATCGCCTTGCGCATGGCGGCGTCGGTTTTGTAGTCGAGCGCGCTCGAGGAATCGTCGAGTATCAATACGGGCGCGTTTTTGGCGAAGGCGCGGGCGAGCAGTATGCGTTGCTTTTGACCGCCGCTTAAATCCGCGCCCTTAACGGCGAGCTTGTGCAAAAAGCCGTCCCCGAATTCCTCGATAAAGCCGTCCGCCTGCGCCGCCGCCGCCGCGCGGTACCTCCGCTCCTCCTGCCCGCTTTTATAAAAATCGATGTTTTCCGCGATAGACGCCGAAAAAATTATATCGTTCTGGAACACGACTCCGAACATATTGTACAGGCGTTCCGGCGCGATAGCGCGGACGTTCTCGCCGTCGATATATATTGCGCCCGAATCGGCGTCGTAAAAGCGCATAAGCAGATTGATTATCGTGGATTTGCCGCTGCCGACGTCGCCTATGATACCGAGCGTCTGACCGTGCTTGAGCGAGAAAGAGACGTCCGTAAGGTTATTGCGCTTTTTGAGGTAGGAGAAGCTCACGCCGTCGAAAACGATATGGTCGTTCGTTTCCAGCTTGTCCGAGGGCGTTACGGTAATATCGTCCGGGGCGTTGATGACCTCGAAGATACGCTTGGCGGACGCGCTCGATTTGGAGTAAATCACGAACAGGCGCGTTATGGAGATGAGCGCGTTTAATATAATAGTAAAGTACGTCATGAAGGCGATGATTTTGCCCGGCTCGGTTAAATCGGCGTTTACGCGCCACGCGCCGACCAGAATTACGGCGACAAGCCCGACGTTAAGAAGAAGATTCATCAAGGGATTGCTTAGCGCCATCGTGGACGCCGCCCTTTTTTCCTTGAGGGACAGCTCGTTATTCACGCCCTCGAAGCGCGCCGTTTCGTGCTCGGTCTTGGATAACGCCTTGATTATGCGAATGCCGGTTACGTTCTCGCGCACCGTACGCACCATTTTGTCCTGCGCAAGATATGTTTCGGTGTAGCGCGGTATGCCCTTCTTGGAAACAAGCCACACCACAAGCACGATGAACGGCAGCGTACATACGAGCACGAGCGTAAGCATAGGGTCGAGCGTAAGCGTGATTATTATACCGCCTATCAGCAGTATGGGCGCGCGCACGCCCATGCGCTGCATAATGCCGACCATACGGTTGACGTCATAGGTGTTAGAGGTAAGCCGGGAAATTACCGAGGGCGTTGTGAACGCGTCTATACGACTGCATGAAAGATAGCAGATTTTCGCGAACAGATCGTGGCGCAAATCGCGTATAACGTTGCGGTTGACCTTAGCCGCGGTACGGTTCGCCCAGATGTTAAAGATGAACGCCGCCGCCGCGCAAGCGAGCATGACCGCGCCGCAGATTACGATCATGGGAACGTCGTTGGCGGGCGCTACGGTGTCGATCAGATACGCGAGCAACCACGGAATCACCAGCTCCACGATCGCGCCCAAAAACTTGACGAAAAGTCCGCCGCTCATAACTAAAAGGTTGGGCTTAATATAATCCGCAAGTTTTTTGTTCAAGGTACACTCTCATGTGGGAATCGCTTATTTCAAGAGTATTTTAGCACTGCGGGAGAGAAAAGTCAAACCGCTGAATGGGTGCGCGGGGAAAAAGAGGAAGAAAAGGACAAGAAGAATGATTGGCAAGCGGGGAAGCGGGGATAAGAGGATAGAATTAAACTGGATTGCCACGTCGCTTCGCTCCTCGCAATGACAATCCGTACGGTAGAACGGCGACAATACAATTAAAAGAAAGAGGATAAGTTAAACCGGATTGCCACGTCGCTTCGCTCCTCGCTAAGGACGGATAGGGCTGGTTTTATTTGTATGGGGCGGTGAAAGCGGCGAAGAGATGTTTCGACTGCGCGCTAGCATTGACAGAGAGGATAAGTTAAACCGGATTGCCACGCTGCGCTCGCAATGACAATAGCGGCTTCTAAACGTATTATGCGGGTATGCAGTAATAACCCGGATAAGACTATGCCGTTGAAGTCCGACTGAACAAGACAAGCCGCCCGAGGCGGGCGGCTTGTAAGCGTTTTGGCGGTATATAAGGGCTTGTCAGACGGTTTTACACCCGAAAGACGCCGAATGCGATTCCCGTCAGACAGGTCGGATAAAACCCGTTTATTCCCCGACCTCCGTTACCTTGAGGAAAGCGGCTACAACGCCGTCGGTATCCTGATCGATTGAGGTTATCTGCTGTTGTCCGCCGTAAGAAACGGCGAGTATAACGAATTTTCCGCTTGCGGAAATAAGCGAACCGGCATAGGGTGTCGTATTTGCCGAGCCGCCGAAATAGACGACAAACGCCGCCGCCGCCGCCGCGTCCGCGAATTCGGCGATATAGGCTTGCGTACCGCTTGTTTTTATCAAAACGATAAGCGATTTTCCGCCTTGCCCCTTGACAAACGCGGCCAGTATATCGGTACCTTCAATCTGCTCGTCAGGCGAATAGCCCCAGCCGTTGCCCACCTCCCTGCCTACCGCCTTTGCCGCCTCGGCGGCGGTCGTCGGCGTACCTCCGCCGCAAGCGGCGAGCCCTAAGCCGATTGTGAGCGCGCACAGCGCGATGCAGACCGAACGGATAATTTTTTTCATGATATTTTCTCCTTTGGAATTAATGTTTACATTATATCATTATTTCGGCGAGGTGGTTATTAGAGGTTGCTTAGAATTACATTAAAAATTTTAAGAGATAATGGGCAGGAAAATTGTATGGGGACGGGAAAGCGGGGATAGATGGGAAAGAGGGCAAGATAATAACTTTGATTTGACTTTTG
>JAITNT010000026.1 GCA_031290295.1 Clostridiales bacterium | reverse complement strand
GGGGCGCTCCCCGGGGGCAAGCCGACAGCCTGCGCCTGAATATCCGGCGTCGCGCCCGTCGCGCCCGAAAGGTCGGATATAAACACCCACCGCTTTACCCCGTCGAATATTTGACACTCGTAGATTTTGGCGTTGTCCTCGTCCTCCACTCCCGCGTCGGTCTGTATCATCGCGGTGGTATCGATATCGACGTTGGGCAGGTCCGCCTCCATATCGGCGACACTCGTGTAAAACTTGTCCACCTTAAGCGCGTTACCCGGGTCGCCTTTATCGCCCTGCTCTCCCTGAATCCCTTGGTCTCCCTTTATACCGCGACCGTTCCAAACGCGGATTGCGAGCGCAAGCGGGGCGTTACAGCGCACGGTGATATCGCCGTCAGCGTCCTTTGCCCACTCCGGCGCAAAACCCTCTAAATAATTGCCGTTCATATCGCCGCGCAACAAGTCGAAATCAATCGAAAGCTCGTCCGGCAGCACGGGGCTTTCGCCGTTGTCCGCGCCGTACTCCATTTGACCGTGAACGTATGCCGGAATAACGACCGAGTAGTAAATTAATGTGCCTTGACTGCCGAAGACCTCCGACCACGAACCGCCCGCGACGGTTGTACCCGCGAGAATATCCCCCTTGTACGCCGCCATTTTACGGTAGGCGACCGTACCGCCGCCCACGCCGGGCAAGTAGACGGGCGCGGACTCGATACCGCTTTGGGTCTTGTACTTAAATTCGTTTGTGCCGGTCGCGTAAACGTCCTTGACGAGCGCGGGAATTTCCGCCGTTCTCGCCTCGAGCCGTTGCAGATAGAGCGTTATGTAGTCGTACGCGTCGGGGTCGGGCGGCTCCGGCTGCGGGTAGGGCAAAACGCTTTCTTCAACCGTCACTACGCAAAGATAGCTTGTAGTGTTGCCTTTGACAGTTACCGCGTTAATCGCTATGCTAAGCTCCCCCATCTCGTTTAAGACCGCGAAAGGCAGCTTAAACGTCCAAACCGCCGCTTTTGGATTAACGGACTGCGTGACGTATTCCATAGGGAAATAGCCCCTAACCGTGCCGTCGGGGCGAATGAAACCTATGTTGAGCGCGGTCAGGCTCGAAAACGGCGCGATTACGTCAACGTTCGTTACGTTGTTGCTGCCCTGAAACAAACGTTGCGGGCTTACTTTCTCCGCCGAGCCGTCTAAGTTTAAGAATATTACCATTGTTATCCTCCTTTAATCTTTGATGTTGACAGGGGTAAAATTAATCTGCTTTGTACTTTCGCCCGGCACGATATCCCCGTTTTCGCCGATAAGCAGGTAACCGTCGGCGTCGACAAACGCCCACGATCTGAACGTCCGCTCCGCGGCGTTGACAAATCCGTCGATATAAAACGTGCTGCCGCTCGCGTGAATATAGTTTGAGCGCGGAACCTCGACGGCTCCGGCAAGGTCGGGCGTTTTTTCAAATTTGTTCAAGCGGTTCGGCAGCCACACGAACCGCGCCGCCTGATTCGCGTCCGTGCCGCGGACAAGCGGGTTATTTTGCATTAACGCCGTGCCGATTACTATACTCTTGCGCGTTTGTTGCATATGGAGTTGGTAAGTGAATATGATGTTTTCGCGGCTGTCCTTTTTTATGATAAAGGGATTATCGCCCGTGTTAAAATACGCAATTTGCGGCGCGTCGGCGGCAAACTGCGGGTACGTGTTCTCTAAGGCGTTTAAATCGGGGGTGTAGCCTTTAACGGTAGGATTGAGGAAATACCCGATATTCATGTCTAACGCGTCAAGCTCGCCGTAGTCGTCGCCGTAAGGCACGTACTGCTGCGTGTTTTTATGGTCGTCGAATTTAGCGGCTTTAACGCCCGCCGAATAATTATCTTGATTTTTCCACGAAAACACTAAGCTGTTACCCGCCGCGAACGAAACTACGGAATGGATTATTTTCGGGCTTACCGGCGCGCCGTCGGAATTTTTGCCTGCGGTTACGGCGTGCGACGCGGCTATATGCGCCCCGCCCGCGTAGCCGCTCTGCGTGAATACGTCGGCGAACGCCTGCGCCGCGAACGCGCTCATCATAACGTTGCCCGCCGGAACGGGGTCGCCGATAAGCAGCGCCTCGCCGTAGTTGACAAAGCGGTCTACCGACTGCTTTTCCGAAACGTCGAAAAACCTCACGGCGCTGTTAATGCCGATATAGTCCGCGAGCCTGTTATAGTCCGCCGTGAGCGTTACCGTCGCCTTGATAAACTCCTTTTGATACTCGAGGTCGATACTCGCTATATACTTGCCGTCTACGAGCTGTCCGCATTGCGGGATATCGTCTAAGTCGTCCAACATATACGTGCGCGTCTCTACGGGGTTTCCGAGCTTTGCGATTACGCCCTTCAGGCTCTCGCCGTAAGCCTCCGCCTCGACGGAATTCGCGCTCTGATTGTATATGAGCGCGCCCTTAAAGCCGTCCGGCATGGTTTTACGCTGTTTTATTCTGCCCGCGATAATAGGGATATACGTCACGCGGAAGGCGAGGTTTTTATAGTGAGTGTTCAGATGCTCCGCGCCTCTGATTTTATCTACGATATTTTGCAACACGGGATTTTTAATCGCGGGGCCTATCGCGTCCGTCAGCTTAAACGTTAACGCCGTTATTTTATTGTCGCCCTGCGTGTATTTGAGCGCGTACGCCTTGCTGTAGGGATACGCGTCGTCGTAGCCGCTCAACGCGCCGTACTCCGCCGCCTCGTACACAAACGGCGTTATGTCGCCCACAAGCACGCCGTCGGGCGCATAGCCCATTTCCAACTTGATAATATTGTAAATCGGGTATTCGGTCGATATGACGCAGGTCGTATCGCTTATCTCTACGTTGCCGTCCTCGCACCGTACCGTTTTGAACGCGTTATAGCAAGGGTCGGTAACGCTGCCTTGCTGCGTGTCGGTGGTGTTTATAAGGTTGTCAACCTGCGCGTCGATTTCGGCGCAAAATTGCTCGTCGGATTGATAGCCGTCGCGGGCCGTGAGTCTGCCCTTAATCTTGATTTCATCGTCGCCGCCGAGCGGGTCGAAGGTTATTACGTTATCGGGCAAAAGGCGCGGTATCGCGTGTATGTAGCCGCCGACCTGCGCGAGCGCCTCCCAGAGCGTGGATTTGGTCATGTAGAACTCGGGAGCCTCGACGTTCGCGTAGCGGGCGGCAACGACCGGGTCAAGCGCGTACTTCTGCGGTTGGATTCCCGCGCGGCGCGTGCTGTGAACCGCTAACAGGCGGTTTAATGCGGAGGTTACCGTGTA
>JAITNT010000119.1 GCA_031290295.1 Clostridiales bacterium | reverse complement strand
CCACTGCTTCGTCGTATTCCCGCAATGCGGACAAACACGCCCTTCATTTGCTTCTTCTATCTTCATGCTTTCATTATATCACATCGCCTAATTCTTTGCACGTGATTAGGGCACTCCCTCCGTCCATAGCCTAAGCGCCGGGTTTTCCTCGGCGTTTCGGCATTCTCCTTATTAAAGTTTTTTAGTGCCGGCATTCCAATAACTTTATTGTTCGACATATTTTTTGGATTGCACTCCCGATTTACTTGACTTGTATCGGCTTTTGGATTATACTTAACCGATAATCACGGAGGCATCATTATGATTCAGCGCAAAGAATATTTAGACAGGCTTATCGCATGGAAAGATAAGCGGGTTATAAAGGTAATTACCGGAATACGCCGTTGCGGTAAATCCTCGCTCCTGGAGCTTTTCCAAGAGTATCTTACGGAAGCCTGCGGCGTGGAGCCGGCGCAAATCATTGCGATAGACTTTGACGATATGCTGAACGTTCGCCTCCGCGACAAAAACGCGTTGCATGAATATGTCCTTTCACGGCTTCAAGGCGGCAAAAGAAGTTATGTTTTTTTCGACGAGATACAGAATGTAGCCGGATTTGAGCAAGCGGTGGACAGCCTGTTCCTCCGAAAGGAACTCGACGTCTATATTACCGGCTCAAACGCGTTCTTTCTGTCGGGCGAGCTTGCCACGCTTCTGTCCGGCCGTTACGTCACAATAGAAATGCTCCCTCTGTCCTTTGCCGAATATAACCTTGCGGCAGGGGACAATAAAACTCCCGCCGCTAAATACCGCGAATACGTCGAGCGGTCTTCCTTCCCGTATATTACCGAGCTTGACGGCGACAAAAAAAGGATTGCCGAATATCTGCGCGGCATCTACTCGACCGTCGTACTGAAAGACATTATGCAACACAATAAATTCAACGATTTAATGCAGCTTGAAAGCGTACTGCATTTCGTATACGACAATATTTCAAATTTACTTTCAACCAAAGGTATTGCGGACGCGATGACCTCTAACGGCAGAAAGATTGACGTGAAAACCGTTGAGAAGTATATATCGGCTTTCACAAACAGCTTTATCGTCTACCAAGCCAAACGCTACGATATAAAGGGCAAGCAGCACCTGAAAACCTTAGAAAAGTATTACGCCACTGATATCGGGCTGCGTTTTATGCTGCTCGGACGGCAGGATTACGACGAGGGTCATATCCTTGAAAACATTGTCTATCTTGAATTATTGCGGCGCGGCTATGCGGTTTATGTCGGCAAGGTCGGCGACACGGAGGTAGATTTTGTCGCTAAAACCGATGAGGGGACAACCTACGTTCAGGTTTCGGCAACCGTTCGCGAGCAATCGACATTGACCCGTGAATTGCGTCCGCTGCAAAGCATCTCCGACCACTACCCTAAAATTTTGCTCACACTCGACGACATCCCCGAAACGGATTACAACGGGATACGCAAAATCAATGCGCTCGATTGGCTTTTGGACAAGTAAAGGAATTTTTTTCAAGCAATAGCAAAGCCGCTATGCCGCGCCCGCTGTTTTGCTCCGTGCTCTGCTATATATGGCCTGCTTTAACAATACCTATTTTGGTGTGTTTAAGATAAATGAACGCCGATTTGTTTTTACGTTCGTGATAAACTTTATCCGCATATCATCGAGGCTGACGGAGCAGTTATCGTCATCACAATCCGCGTCGCTTAATTCGAGCTTGCCCTTGTTGTCAAAAACATAAAATGCGAGGGCTTTATGAATTTTGTCGGAGCAGTATTTGTCTATGAATTTATCCAACTCCGATTTATCGTTGTATTTCGTCATACGTTATCCTCCTACCCGTTCCCGAAAAAACAAAGAGCGGACTATAAAAACGTTTTATGCCGTCTTTACCGTCCGCTCTTTCTTAGGTTTATACGCCGCCGCAATGTCCGATGTGTTTTACCGACCGAAAAAGCCCTTGAAGCCTTTTTTCTTTTCCTCCGGCTTTTTGTAGTCGTAGCCGCCGTAAGGTTCTTTTATGCAGAAATACCCCGTAAGGAAGCGGTCGCCGCCGGCAAAAGGCTCCTCGGTGTCAAAGCAGTAGCATACGCCGTCGATTTTTTTGTAAAGCTGACTTCTCGACGGATATTGACCCGCCGTCTTAAAGCCGTCGGCGATAAGCAAATCGCGGTATTGTTCAAGTTCCTTTGAACCGACGCCGTCCGCGTTGAGGCAATAGCAGGGCTTGCCGTTCTCGTCGTAGCCGCTCTCGTCGATTTCAAGACCGCCGCCGAAACGCCACTTCGGATATTGCGGAAGTAAAGCGTCCCACTTGGCGAGCGCCGCCTCGTTTTTTGCTTTCGCGGCTTGCCGTTCCGCCTCTACGACGGGCAGCTCGCCGCCGCAATCGGCGCAGAATCTTACGCCCACGTTATTTTGCTTGCCGCACTTAGGGCAAACCGCGCTTTGCCCGAGGGTTTGTTCCGGCAGCGCGCCGCCGCATTTAGGGCAGAACCTCGTTTCGGCGGACGCGCCCTCGCCGCATTCGGGGCATATTTTAAGGTCTTTCGCCGCTTCGTTGGCATAACTCATCGCCGCGCCCTGCCATTTGGCGAACGCGCCGCCCAAAGCCGCCGCCGAAGCGGAGGAATCCGCCGAACCGGCGCCGGTTTGAGTTGCCGCGCCCGACGCTCCGAAAACCGCGTCCGTCGCCTTTTCCGCGGCGTTTGCCGCCGCCTGTTCCGCCTTGGGAACGACGACGCGCTCGACGCCCTTTTCCACGCCGCGGCTTACGGCTTTTTCCACCGTCGTTTTTACGATTCTATCTAAAAATCCCATTGTAGTTATCTCCTAAATATTTTTTTCGTAAGAGCGTGATATTTTCGGTCGAGCTTAACTCGGCAGGACGATCGCGCCGAAGCCCGTTACCGTGGTGTCCCAAAGCGTCACCTCGTAGTTATACGCAAGAGAACCTGTCATCGTTTCTTTGAACAGCAATTTTGAAACGGGGTCGATATAGTAGGTAACCGTACCCATTCCGTACAAGTTCCCGGTATAGACGTTCACGGCTACTCCCGCGACCGTATCCGTTCCGGCTGGCGCCAAATCCTCCAAATAATAGCTGTCGGTCATAAAGTCGAAAAGATATGTGCCTTCGACTTCGTATGCCATTTCCGAAGCGTTATAGGTTTCGCCCGACGGCTCCCACGACGAATAGGTCTTTTCGTATTCCGTCCAAACGCCCGCGTTGTGCTTATAAAAAACCTCCGCCATAACCGTACTTCCGTATTCGTACGAGCCGTAATAATCGTCGCCGATTTTGATAGCCGTGTACGTTATTCCGCTTGCGTTTCTGACCGCCTTAACGTTAGTCGGCAGCGTATAACCCGCCGCATATCCGGATTCGGGGTCGCCCAAGGAGAAAGTAATCAAAACCCGCGTGTCGCTTATTCCGTCGATATTAACGTGCATAACCTTGTCGTTCGGCGCGTTTTTAATATAGTCGCCGCCGCTTAACGCGTAGCCCGCGTTCGTAAGCGCGGTTTTGTAAGTATTGATTTTTGCCGCGTCCGCGCCGTACGCCGTAACCAGCACGACGGGGACTAAACCGACGACGGGTAGGGTTACGCTTTGGTCGGACACGTCAAAGCTGCTTGCGCCGCTAAACGCCGGAATCGTAATGCCGGAGAAACGGCTGTTCAAGGTCGAACCCGGCCATGTGGTCGTCGAGCCGCTGTTTTTTTCTAACGTGCCTATTATTATAACGCTGCCCGCAAAATGCGCCTGAACCTTTACTACGTCGCCGTTCGGTAAGGTTTTCGCGTAGCTTTCGTCCTCGGACGAATAAGTAAATCCGTTCGAGGCAAGCAAGGCGTTATAGCCCGCAAGGTCGCCTTGCGCGGAGCCGTTTACCGTTATCGTTATAATCGGATAAACGACGGTGTTTGAAACTACCGAATAGCTCGTTTTCACGCCCGTATAGGCGGGCAGGGCGGTTCCCAACACTTGCTGAATAGCCGCGACCGGCCATTCGGTGACGGGCGTATTCGGCAAAGGCGAGCCGCCGTCGTCAATCGGTTCGATTGCCATGTACAGCTCGTTCGCCTTAAATGTAAAGCCGGACGGAGCGGCGGCGGCGGTTATACTTGCCGCCGCTTTCGCGCCGTAAGACGTACCGAGCAACTCGCCGCCTATCGTCGTGTCGCGGTAAAAGTAGATTGCCGACGCTTCCGTTTCCGTGCCGCTGACCGTCTTTTCGGCGGAGTAGACCGTGTAACTGCCGTCGGGCATTGACTCTTTTTGAGCGGTTTGACCGCCGTATTTGTCGTAACCGCCGCCACGCAGCCACGCGATGACGTTATCGTGACTCGCCTCGTCGGAACCGCTCCACTTCATTTGAACGCCTTCGTCCGCCGAGCTTGCGGACGAAACCAGCGTACCCTTTACCTCCGCGGTAAAGCCGCCCGGTATGCCCACGGAATCGAACGCGTTATTCGGGGGTATCGCGGGCTTGCCGTCGCCGCCGCAAGCCGCGAGCGCGAACGACGCTATCGCCAAAACGCCGCATACCAGAATCGTTTTTATTGATTTTTTCATAGTCGTATCTCCTTTTTTGTTTGTTTTTTAGTGTTGAGATTGCCGTGCCGACAATTACTTTTTCTTACCCGCGCCGGATTTTTTCTTAGCGCGCAAGCGTAAGAATACGAACGCCGCCGCGCCGCCGATTACCAATACGCCGCCTACGGCTATCAACGCTATCGCCCAGCCCGGCAAGACGTCGCTTTCGGGATTTCCGTAGTTAGGATCGGTCGGGTCGCCGTCCGAAACGGGCGTCCACTTGGCGTACAGCGTAATGTTTCCTGTGACGGTGTAGGGGAATCCGACCTTATTCGTCAGCCCCGCGTCCGTATACCAACCCTCGAACGTATAAGCCGCTCTTGCCGTTACGGGTGCGGCGGCGATTTGTCCGTTCTCGCCGACCGTAACGGGATTTACCTCGCTTCCGCCGTTCGCGTTAAACGTTACCGTGTATTCGACGCTCGCCGTAGACAGCGTTACGGTAATCTCCAGCTCGAAATCGTTATAATTGTCGGGGTCGAGGTTGTAAACCGCCGCGTAGGCGTGTGTGCCCGCCGCGGGTACGGTATCGGGATTGACCCAAGCGAAGCCGCCGCTTAACGAATAGCTTACGCCCAAGATGGCGGCGGGAGAATAAACGCCCGTAAAGCTCTCGTGCGTAATGCCCGTATAGCTTGCCTTAATAACGGTAACGCCGGAAAGCACGGCCGTATACTTTTCCTGCCCGTTGCTGAACGCGAGCGTAACCGAGGTATGCCCGAACCTGAACGAGCCGGTCTCGCCCGTATACGACACGACCAGCTGGTCGTGCGAGATAACGACCGTGCCGCCGTCGCCGCCCCGCGTTCCCGTAACGACCAAGCCCGTAAGGTCGAGCGCCTGGAACGCGGTATATTGCATTTTTGTAGGGTTTGTAGTTATGTCGATCCGCGTAATCACGTCGAGTACGGCGGTAAACTCCTCGGAGCCGTTCAAATCCTTGAAATTGTCGCCGCCCGCGAACGTCCACCCGTAAGACCACGTGCCGTCTTTAACGGTATAGGGGGTATCCCACGCGATGGTTCCCGTCGCGCCGTTTGTAGAGGTGAACGACAGTGCGGGTAAGCTGCCCGTAGTGTAGAGCGTGTCCGGCGCCGTGTAAACGGGGGTTATCTGGGGCGTGGCCTTGTTAAACGTAATCGTTTTAGCGTCGGTCGCCTCGTTATATAAACCGTCCTCCGCCAACGTCGCCGTGATAACGATTGTACCCGAGAGTCCGCGCTGCGTGATTGTGAGCTTATTGCCGCCCGCGATACTTCCCGTAGCCGTGCCGCCCGTAATCGAATAGGCCGCCGTGCCGCCGCCCGCCACGGAAAGCGTTACGATGTCGCCGAACGTAGGATTATCGAGGGGAGTGTTTAACGTAATGCTTCGCGTACCCTTGTTGACCGTAACCGTATACGTCACCGGCGCGACCGCGTTGTAATTTTGGGTCGCCTGCTTAGCGATACCGAGTAGGAACGTCGAGCCGGTCGCCTGCGTTATAGCTTGAACCGTGATATTGCCGCTTTCCGTAAGGTTGACAGTCACGCCGCCCGATTCGCCGGATTTCGTCCATACTATGCTCCCGTCGCCGACGCCTTCTACGAGGCTCGCAAGGTTGAACGCCGCGCCCGCATAGGTAAGCGTAAGCGCGTCGCCGCCGTTAAAGAGTACGCTTTGCTCGCCCTTGTCGAACGTGAACGTCGCAAAGCCCGTCGCCTCGTTCCACAAACCGTCCTCCGCGACCGTAGCCTTAATCCGTATCGTACCGCTTGCGCCGCGTTGCGTGATTGCGAGCTTGTCGCCGCCCGTTATGCCGCCCGTCGCGGTGTAGGTTACGTCGGTTACGATAGTGTATACCGCCGTTAAACCGCCCGCCACGGAAAGCGTCACGACGTCGCCGAATTTGGGATTTGGAGAGGGTACGTTCAGCGTAACGGCGGAACGCGTACCCTTGTCGATGTAAAACTCTCCGAAAACGGTTTGCTCGTTATAGTTGTCGTCGCCCGCCCTTGTCACCCATACTCCGATATAGTTGCCCGCCTCGGTAACCGTCAAAACCGCGCCGGTTAGGGATGCGTAATCCAAGCTTTCCTCGTTTAATTCAAAGGAGAACGCGCCCGCGCTGCCGCCGCCCGCGCGGAGCGAAAGGTTCAGAGTAACGCCCTCGTAGGTATAGCCGTCCTCGTCGAACGTCACGGCCGCTTGCTCCGCCTTGCCGAACGTAAACGGTTGCGTTTTATCAACCGCCGTCCATAAGTCGTCTCCCGCCCACTGGACGCGCACGGTAAACGTGCCGGACGCGCCGCGGTCGCTTATAGTCAGCTTGTTGTTGCCGATATTAAAGATGCCCGTAGCGGTGCCGACGCCGCCGTTCGTAGGGGTGAACCCGTAAACCGTTCCCGATACCGAACCCGTGAGTATAACCGCGTATTCGCCGAACACGACGGGGGCATCGGAATCGAGGCTAACCGTATAGGATTGCGCGCCCTTGTTAAGAGCAACCGTAAAGGCTTCCGTTTGCGCGTTATAGTTGTCGGTCGCCGCCCTTGTGACGGTGAGCGTAAACGTGCCGCCCGCCGTATACGGCGTCAAAACGCCGTCCGAATTAAGGTATACGCTCACGTTCGATTGATTCGACGCGGCAAAGCTCAATTCGCCCGCGCCGACCCCGCCCGCGTAATCCGAGAGGTCTATGACGTTCCCCGCGTAGGTAAACGTCGTTTGACTCATCGTAACGGTCTGCGGCGCTTTTGTGATATTTACCGTTACGGACAAGGTAGAAACGGGCAAGCTTGCATCGTCGTTCGCGTTGTTTACCGCCGTGATTTGGCAGTAGTAAACGCCGCTGTCGGCCACGTTGCGCAAGATAAGCATCGCGCCCGATTCGGACAGCGGAAAGCCGTCCTTATACCATGCGTAAACAAAGTCTACGTTCGCCTGCCCGAGCGGGTGGTTCGGCGCAACGCTTAAGAACGGGTTTGCCGACGGGGTGTAAACGTGCGTACCCGCCGCCGTGCCGCCTATGCCCGTATTGGTGGGGTTAGACAGCCGCCACCGCGCGGTAAGCGTGGAGAGCATACCCGACAACCCGATAAATTCAGAACCCGCCAAGTGCAGCCCGCCGTAGGGTTGGTCGTCCGACCAGCCGATAAAGTCGTAGCCCGACCTTGTAAAATAAACGCTCCCCGCAGGCAAGGTAATCGGCGCACCGTAGGGATACCAATTCGCTTCGCCCGAGCCTATAACGTCGGACGCGCCGCCCACGTATTGCACCCCGAAATCCTGCGGAGCCGACTCGGTTACCGCGTATCCGAACGCCGCCGTCGGGTTGTTTCCGTAAGGGTACGTTACCGTCGCATAGCGCGGCTGGCCGGGCAGGGTTTCGTAAGCGGTCGTAAAGCCCGTTACCCACGATTTTTGCACGCCTAAGCTCGTTATCATGTCGCCGTTGTCGAATAACACGCTTATATATAAGCCGTCTACCGTCGCGCCCGCGCCCTCTAACGCCTCGTCTACGTCGTACGCCGTTTTATACGACGGATTCACGATGTCGATACTTGCCGCCGCGCGGTCGCGCCAGCCCGCATAAAACGCGTAGTTTCCCGTCACGGTAAACGAAGAAATCGGATTGGTTCCGGAATTTGCGTCGGTCAGGCTCGCGTACCAGCCCGTAAAGGTGTAATTCTCGCCCGCGTTTTTATTTTTTGACGGTTTGGCGTACGCGCTCAAATCTACGGTCGCGCCTTGCAACACCGTCTGCGGAGTTGTGGGGCCGCCCGTGCCGCCGTTCAAATAGAATGTCAATTCACGGGGGAATCTTTCGTAGCACAGCCGCAAAATCAAGCTGCCGTTATTCGTACCCGACAGTATACTTTCCTCCGCGTCAAACAGAAAGCCCGAGGGCGCGCCGGGATCGGTAATAGTAACGGTCGAGCCGCTCGCGGCGTATGCGTAAGAATTCCCCGCCATAACGTAAACCCCCGCCGTACTCATTAAATACGTGCGGACAGTATAGCGCACCAACGGGACCGCGTCGCGCGTAATCACCGCCGCCGCCGTGTTAAAGCCGCCGGAGGCGAGCGTACTCCCGTTAAGCGTTACGCGGGAGGTCGTGTCCGCCGCGCTTGTGTTCGCGCCGTCAAAGGACACCCCCCGATAGTAAGCGGTTTTCACCGCCGCCCGCGTTTGAAAGCGCACCGCGCTTTTTGTAATATTCAATACCGTGCCCGAAGCGTACGCGGGGAGCCGTACGTTGTATTTGGCGTAGGTCGCCGCCGTAAGGGCGGACCCGTTGAACGTTTCGTCCGTATACAGGTAGCCGTTAAAGTTCACAAAGCTCTCTGTGATATATACGTTTTTCGCCTTGATGTCGGCGTTTCTGTTGCCGATCATGGTATCGAACCGCAGTCCGTAAGTATACTGCGCCCCCGTCGTCGGATTGCCGAGATTCTCTATTCTAACGTCGCCGTCGGAGCTTACCGCATTATAGCCGCCGCCGGACGCGACCGCGATAGCCGCGTCGGAGGTGACCCCGCGCAAAATCAAATCGCCGCCGCCCGAAAGGGAAAGCGCGTCGCGCGCGTTGGAAACGAGTATGTTTTCCTCGCCCTTGATATTGACCGTGGTTTCCGTTCCCGCGCCGCCGAAAAGCCCGATATATCCGGTGTAGCCGCCGACCGCGGTGTTGTAGTAGGGTTCAACGGTTTCCAGCGTCAGCTCGCGTATGTCGAGGTCGAGAACGCTTAAGCACCCTTGCAGCGTGAAATCATATTCGCCGCCGTCCGTGATTTTCTTGTAGGCGAGCAGCGCGTCGTTGCCGAGTCCGCCCGTGCCGCCGATAACCGTGCCGCGCGTCAGCGTGATTTTTTCATAAGCCGTATCGGGCGCGTACAGCCCCAAAAGTAAGTCGCCGCCGCTTACCGCGGTGCGAACGGCCGTGCCTAACGTAGGATACGGATAAACGACCGCGGCCGCCCCCGCGCCTATGCTTTGGATATACGCGCGGGTAAAGCCCGTTGTGGGGAAGTTGTTCGGGTTGAGCGTCCACGCGGCGTCGCCGTTAAAGGCGTTATAACCTGACGCGCTTAAAAACGTAGTCGCTTTAATTTGCGTTTCGGTTCTTTGTGTGCCCGTCCATGCCGAGGTAAGAGGACCCGAGTAGCCCGCCGTTCGGTAGACCCGGAGCAGGTTGTTAATATTCGGGGTCGAAATATCCGCGTACACGGGAGCGACGTATACTTCGGGTCTGCCCGCCGTGACCGCCGTGACCGTGCCGACCGACAGCGCGTTTTGCATCATTATCTCACCGGACGACGATGCCGAAAACCGGGTTAACGTGTTTTTACCGACGATACCGCCCAAGCAATACTCCGCGGAGGACGAATACCCCGCGTCGTTCGCGGACACTCCGCCCGCGTTCATGACGTTGGCGATTCTGACGTGCCCCGTAGCGTCATCGATTATGCTCCCGAAATAATGCACCCCGGAAACCGCGCCGGCAATACCGCCCGCCGTATTGTCGCGCGTCGGATTCGACGACGACCCGCCGTAGTTGAGGGTGACGGCTCCACCGTTGTAACAATCCGTAATCCAAAACCGGTTTGTTGCCGGAGTCGAGCTAACCGTCACGCCCCGAAGCGTGTTTTGCCGTAAAACCCCGACGATACCGCCGACGTAAACATAGCCGCTCACCGCGCTAAAATTATTGCAGTTTTGAATGTGGATATTGACGCTTTGCACGTTGCCGAACACGCCGCCCGCGCCCGATATACTTACCGCGTCGGCGGACGGATTGCCGTTTGCGACGGCGTTGCCGTAACTATTAAGGTTGAGGGGCGCGTGGTATTGCGTCATGCCGGACGTGCTGTTATCCGCCTCCGTCCACGCGCCGATCACGCCGCCCGCCGCCTGCGCGCCGTACACGTTCGAGTCGGCGACGGATATGTTTTGTATAACGGACGGTGCGGAGCTGTTGGTTGCGTTATAGTCGTAATGACCTATCGCGCCGCCCGACCGCCTGCCCTGCACTGTTACGTTGCTCACCGAGCAATTCTCCACGGTATAATGATAGCCGTTTGCCGCGGACATCTGTCCGATAAGCCCGCCCGCGCTGCCGAGGTAGGACGACGTTCCGACGGAGGCGTAAACCTGCGTATCCAAAACGACGCAATTGCGCACCGCGGGATTCACCAAAAGATAGGCGGTCACGAAGCGCCCGACGATACCGCCCGCGACGGCGGCCGTACTGTTGACCGCGCTGCGCAGCGTACTGTTTTTGACGGTCACGTTTTCGACTAACTTTGCGCCGTCCGCGATAATACCTACGGCGTTATCGCCCGCGACGTCGCCGT
>JAITNT010000274.1 GCA_031290295.1 Clostridiales bacterium | reverse complement strand
ACGGGATTGCGGAGACGTACTACCGTTTCGGAGCGGCGGGGGGATATACTGCCGCTTCAGGCGTGAGCGTGACCGTCTCAGCAGTTTCGGAAAACCTCGGCGAATGGTGGTTCTATGCGCGGGACAACGCCGGGAACGATTCCGCGCCGCAGCGCGTGGTTATGAGCATTGTTTCGACGTTCGGGAATAGGGAGCAGATATCGAACGGTTACAAGATAACGGGTTGGTATAACGTTACCTTGCCGGCGCGCGTGTTTACGACGACAAACAAGGACGAAGCCGGTATTTATTCCTTTGCCGACTATGCGACGGCGTTAAGGTTTGCATTTGCGAAGGAGACGGAATACCGCGTGAGCGCGCTATCCGACAGTTGGGTATATTTGTCAGCGAGTAACGAAAATGTCGCGCAAGTGTATACCGACCGCGCCGCTTTGGATGCCGCGGTAGAAAAATACGCAAAGACCTACATATCCGCCGAGCAGCGTTATATTAACGGTAAAAACAATTACTACACCCCCGTGAACGGCACGCTTAGCTTAGACCCTGCGGCGCTGACCCGTCAGGAGCTTGTGTTGCCCTCATTTTTGAGCTACTTCGGATTGCCGGCGTTGCAATGCCAACCCGATTATAAGTTTACGAGGCTTTCGCCGGGCTATGCGACGGCACCCTCGGGCGTGTCGCTGCGATATGTCGCCGATGACGTTCACGCGGTAACGGAGGAAGCTTTCGGCATCACGTACGGTGTAACCGTTATTTCGGCGCTTGCCTCCAAACGCCAAGGCTATTACCTTGTTACGGAAAGCGACGCCGCAGGGAATGAGGAACGGTACATTATCTATCTTGACAGACAAGCGCCTGTCGTTACCGTAAGCGTTACCTTCGGCGACGGAGGTAACGTTTGCATAACCTTTGACGAGAGTTATCTTGCCGATTACGCGGGAACGCTTTATTATTGTGCTGTCGATTTTCAGACCGTTTTCGATAACGATAATTACTATTGCTTGAAAATTACAGGGCGCAATTTGAATAAGACGTTCCTACAGGGCGAGACTCTGCCTAATCTCAATACCGCCGACTTTTCGGGCAAATACACGGTAGAGCTTTATGACCGATCGCTTAACACGCTGCAGTTTGAGATAGTCGTTTCTAACGAGCCGCCGCGCATGAGTACGTCCGCGCTAAGCTCGGACACCGAATGCCGCCTTGCCGTTGTGATCCCGGACAGCTTCAACGCGATAACTAAGCTGCAGCTTTTTAAGATACTTTACGACGGCTCGTATCAAGAGGTTTTTCAGGACGACAACGGAACGACGGTGTCTTTCTTGAACCTAACCTACACACTGCGGACGGGCGGCAAGTATACTATGCGGTTTACCGATTTATTCGGCCGCGACATCGAAGCGGCCCCGGTGTTCTTTACGAAAGGACTGCCAAAAGCCGTGCTTTCCGGCGTGGCGGACGGAGGCATAACCAACCGTAACGTGTCGCTCCGATATTCGGGCGAGGACACCTTGACGGCTTATGCGTGGGCGGACGGCATAAAAACTGTCTTTACCGATTACACGACTACATACCAAAACAATACCGATACGTATACGGCCGTAATCACCGCAAACGCGGAAACGTCGCACGAGTATGTCTTTTTACTTTTTAAGACCGACGACAGGAATTTGTTTGTCGAGTACGGCTTCGAGATAGATTGCGTTATCGCGGAGCTGAATATTTTGGATATCGGCAAAAACACTATCCCGTATGACGGCGCGACAAATAAGGCGTTCTATATCACATGGAGCGAAACCTTGACGTTGAATTATTATACGTCGCGCACCGTCGGCGGGGCGTTGGGTGCGGTAAAGTACAATCAAGGCACGGTTCTGTCGCAAAACGGCATATATTATTTCTCTTTGCGCGACAGCGTAGGCAACACAAAGGACTTTACCGTACTGCTCGACGATTATGTGAGCTTTGAAATCAAGGGCGCTTATACCGTAATCGCGGCAAACAGGTTTATAGCCAAGAACGAGCTTACCGTAACGATACTGGAAGCCGTAGCCGTATTTAACGTGACTAATGCCGATAACTATGTCATCGGGAACGGCGGTACGCTTAAATTCGACGGCATGTATGTGATCTATGCGGTTGACAATTACGGCAACGGTATTACGCTGTACATCGAGCTTGACACTGTGCCGCCGGTGATCGTGTTATCCGGAGTAGAGCCGGGCGGAATCGTGCGCGGCGTCGTAACCGTCAATTTCTTAGGGTATTCCGAAGCATATACGGTTGACGGCCGCGACAAGATTTTGCAGAAAATCACGGACGGGGCGGTGTTTGCCGAGCACGGCAAATACCGAATCACGGCGCAAGACGTCGCCGGAAACAAGACCACCGTTGAATTCGACATCGATATTAAGGTGGATTATGTTTTTAGCCTTGAAAACGGAGCGTTCACAACTGACAGAGCTTCTCTTGTGTTTTCCGAACCTCTTTCCGAGATATCCGTAACCCTTAACGGCGCGCCCGCAGAGGCCGGCGAACGGTTTGTCGATTTAGGCGCGTATGCCGTTTTTGCGCGCGATATCGCGGGTAACACCGTGAGCATAACGTTCACGGTTATTCCCGCCCGGGCGCAAAGGCTCGAGCTGCCTATTGCCGCCGAGTGGCGGCTCGAGCGCGCGGAGATGAACGGAAGGACGGCCGCGCTCACTGCCGACGACGACAAGCTCACGCTCGAAGAGAACGGCGTATACGTCTTGACATTCGGAAACCCTCAAACGAACGCGGCGTTTACGGTGACGGTTACGATAGACCATGAGCCGCCTACGGTTGAGATAACACAAGAAAGCAAGAACGGCGTAATTATCGGCGCGGCGTCGAAGGATAACGTGAGCTTTGCCTTGACGAGGGACGGCAAGGAAGTCGCTTTTAAGAAAACATTGTCCGACCCCGGTCAGTACAAGCTCGTCGTTATCGACGACATCGGAAATGTGAACGTGTACGAGTTCACAATATCTTACCGAATGAACGCCTTTGCGGTTGTCCTAAGCGTGATCGGCGCGCTTATTCTTCTTGCGACCGTATTCCTGATAGCGCGCGCAAGAAGAAAGCCGGCAGTGAAATAACCGAAAAAAGCAATTCCACGCCCCGCTAAAGGCGTGATTATATATACAAAATTAAACTGAGGAGATCAAAATGAAACTACTTGCAAACACATTGTTAGGCGCGATACTTGCGGCGAACGAAACCTTTACCGATTTTGGCAACCTGATACAATCCCTTTACGAGGAATGGAGGATTCCTATTATTGCCGTTGTTTCCGGCGCGGCGTTGCTGTTGGGCGTTTGGCTCGGGCTGAAATTTTTGCTTGCCGGAGGCGACGAACAGAAAATCAAGAAAGCTAAGGAATCGATAAAATACTTTGTTATCGGAATTGCCGTCATCTTTGTGGTTACCGCGGGTATGCCCGTAATGATCGGCGCCTTCCAAACATGGGCGGGCGGCGCAAAAATAGTGCTGTTTATTTAGCCGTCTTTACGTAAAGACGTAAAGACGAAAGGAGAAAAAATGAAAATTATTGCAGTAGCAAATCAAACAGGCGGCGTCGGTAAGACCACCACGACCGCACACCTTGCGTGGGGGCTTGCCAAGAAAGGCAAGCGCGTACTGGTCGTCGACTTTGACCCTCAGGGCAATTTATCGAGCGGCATGGGCGCGCTTACCGGCGCGGAGCAAGCTACGGTTTTAGAGTGGCTGGGCTTAGGCGCGTCGCCTGCCGAGTTTTCGGCAACCGTGCGGCACTCCTCGGGAGTGGATATTCTACCGGCTAACATCTATCTGGACAGCGGGGAGCTGCTGCTCTATCGGCAGCTCGGACGCGAACGATGCCTTGATAAACGGCTAAAGCCGTTGCGAGGCAGGTACGACTATGTGTTGATAGACTGCCGTCCGTCGCTCGGCTTGCTTACCATAAACGCGCTTACTGCGGCAGACGAGGTGCTTGTGCCTATGCGCGCGGATTTTTACAGCATTCCGGCAGTCGAGCAGCTGATCGTATCGATCAAGGAAATCCGGGAAAACTGTAATCCGCGCTTGAAGTACAACGGCTTTTTGATAACGATGCTTGATAAGCGGCGCAATACCGAGGACTACATAGCCAATTTTGCCGACCTTGCCGAGAGTGTAAAGACAAAGCTCTATTCGGCGCAGATACGGCTTAACGCCGCTGCAGCCGACGTCCCCTCTTACTCTATGAGTCTTTATGAGTACAAACCGACGTCTAACGCAGCCGCAGACTATGCGGCGTTCACCGAGGAATTTTTACAACGGGAGGAAAGCGGCAATGCTTAACAAAGACAAAAAGGTGCATCCGGTCAAAGAAATGCTCTCGTTTGCGTTAGCGATTGCGGATAAAAAACCGCCCGCGCAAATCAAGCTGAAGAACTTCAAAATCGAAAAGGAGCTTTGCGAGGACTTCGAGCTTCTCTGTATCCGGCTGAAGCGCAGCGACTTTACAACCTGCGTTACCGCGTTTATCCGGGACGAGGTGGACGCTAATTGCGAGGAAATCGAGCGCCTCAAAAAGCGCATTGCCTCCGGCGAGATTCCGTAAAGACGTAAAGGCATCTAAAAATATTTTTGAAAAAACTATTGACAAAAAGACAGGGAATGGCGTATACTATGATTGTGGTCACAAACCACAAGTGGCGCGAGCAATCGCGCGTCAAAGTTACTCACTTCGGTGAGGTTTCGCCCCTGTCTTCGACGACGGGGGCATTTTCTTTT
>JAITNT010000117.1 GCA_031290295.1 Clostridiales bacterium | reverse complement strand
AGATAGGGATCTGAAAACCGAACCAATATTTTATCTTTTTCACTGTTGCCGTCGCCGCTGTCGCTATAAGGCGTCGTAAGCTTGTTAGCCGTTACCACGGTGTCTTTGGCGGGCATTACAAAGGTATTGCCGGCAATTTGTATGCCGTTTACATTCCAGAACGTAAACGGACTCACAGTCGGCGTCAACGTGATAGTTTCGCCGTAAACTCCGGTCGATTTTGCCGTTCCGCCGGTTACCGTAATGTTATAAGGTATATCCTTATAAACCGCGGCGACGGTCGAGTGCGCGGCGATTACAAAGGTGCTGCCCGTAATCTTCCCGGCATTTACCGTCCAGTAGTCGAATTCCTTGCCGGCAGGAGCGGCTCCGGGCGTCAATGTTACGGTTTCGCCGTAGCTTGCGGTCGCTTTATCCGCGGTTCCGCCGGTTACCGTAATGTTGTAAATCGCCGTCTTAAAAGTCCCGACGACGGTTACGTTTGCGGCGGGCATAGCGAAGGTATTGCCCGTAATCTTAGCATCGTTTACCGTCCAGTAGTCAAATTCCTTTCCGGTCTCGGGAGCGCCCGGCGTCAACGTAACAGTTTCGCCGTAGTTTCCGGTCGCCTTGTCCGCGCTTCCGCCCGTCACAGAAATCGTATAAGCTATAAACTTATAAACCGCGACGACGGTCGCGTTCCCGGCGGGCATAGCAAAGGTGTCACCCGTAATTTTAGTACCGTTCAGCGTAAAGTAATCGAATTCCTTGCCGGTATCGGCAGCGCCCGGCGTTAACGTAACGGTTTGACCGTAGTTTGCGGCCGCCTTGTCCGCCGTTCCGCCCGTTACCGAGATTGTGTAATCTACGAATTCAAATACCGCAACAACGGTAACGTCCTCGGTTACCTTGAAGGTATAGCTTGCGTCCGTAGAGACGGATACGTCGTCGACGGTCCATTTCACAAAGGCCTTTCCGGTTACGGCATCCGCAATAACGGTGCAATCGGTGTCCTGGGTGTATTCCCCGCCGCCGGTTCCGTTCGTAACCGTAACGGTGAATTTCGGTTTGTTGTTGCAACCGATAAAGCTAAAAGCCAAGACGATCGCCAGTAAAAAAACCAGTACTTTTTTCGTTTTCATGATTATTATCATTCTCCTTTTTTCTGTAAATCGGCGGTGATACCGCAAATTTTTGTGCAGTTGTTACCGTTCTGTATGCAGGTCTGTGCAATGACGGGCGCGGTTTGTTTTCCCGTACACCGTACAATTCACTTGCCCTCTTTCGTCATTGCGAACGAGGCGAAGCCGATGTGTGGCAATCCGAACCCGCTTTGCCGCTTGCTGATAAACAAATCAGCCCTCTCTCCCTGCGGGCGGCCGAGGCGGTCGCCCCTGCTAAGGACAGCCGCAGCCCCTCTACCCGTATTCCATACTATTCATTATTATCCCCTCTGCTTACAAAAATTTTAGTACCGTTGCTTCCGTGCAATTACTTCTGCTCGATTTGGTCCTTGTTTTCTTCAAAGAGCTTTTCCCATGTAAGCGCGGACGTCGTTTTAATTTTGATGCAGTCTACGCCCGGGCCGTATTTTTCTATCGTGGAAATACCGTACTCTCTTGTAAGCACCTCCAGCTCGACGATATTCTCGCCCGCCGTAATTTTGACGTCCTTAGAAATCTCAAAATCCTTAAACGGCGTTTTGTACGCGCTGTGCGAGCCGTCGTCGGAAAGCTTTTCGCCGCTTACCGTCAATTCGCTATAGGTTACCGCCTCGCCGTTCACTCTTATTTCGATGTTGGCGGGATTGATTTTCAGCGTGCCCCATTCCGACGCTAATCTTAACAAAAGCGTGTTTCCCTCCGAAGCCGCGTCGGCCTCGAAAATAAACTGCAGCGTTGTGCCGACCCCGTTAAAATAGCTCAAAAAGTAGCCGCCGCTGATAGACTTCATCAAATTCGAGTTGTTTTTGATGTACGTGATGTTTTCGCCCAGAATCATTTTGTAACCGCTTGCCTCGCCGGAAAACACCGGTCCCGACAGCTCGGAAACATAAATATCCTCCGCCTCGTACACATAGGTAGTCACGCCCGGGGGATCGGGCGGCTCCGTCTCTCCGCACGCCGCAAAGCCCGCGGCGGCGACTAACAAGCACACCGACATTGCAAGAATTTTGAACCTTTTCATAACTGTAACTCTCCTTAATTTATATTATGATTTTTTTTGTTTTAACAGTACAAACGCCAGGAACACAATCGGTAAAATCGCGCCTATGCTCGCCGCCGCGGACTTGCAGCCCGTATCCTCCGGTTGCTCGGCTATCGGGAGTCCGTCCTCTCCGTCGGGCTCATCCTCGTATATGTCCGAGATATGCATAGTAACCGTCGCTTCCGATATTATTTCGCCGTTGGCTTTGGCGACTACGACGAATGACAGCTCGCCCAAATCCTCAGTCACGCCGAACAAGGTACCGTCCGCAAGAAGCTTGAAGCCGTTAGGCAGGCTGCTGCTGCTCTTCAGCTCGTAATCGATGTTATATTCCGTGCCGTCGTTGTGCGCCGCCTGCAGCTTGAACGAATACGCCTTGCCCAAATACAACCCGTCGAATACCGCGTCGTCGAATACCAACCCGATTACCGTAAGCCTGTAATCGACCTCCACCGGCTTGGCGTTTTGCGAAACGGCGATAACGGTAAAGCTATGGTTGTTATACGCGCGGGTCGGCACGCCGAAGATTTGTCCTTCGGGCGATAAGCTAAGTCCCTCCGGCAGCTTAGACGTAGACTTCAGCGCGTAGGTTATCGCCGCGTCGCTGTTGCTGTTCGCGTCGCCTATGTCTATGACGGTGCTCTTACCGACCAGCGCGGACGTTAATTCCTTGGCTTGATAGTCTATCAAATAAGCCTTTATCGTACAGATAATGTCCGCTTTTTTGGCGGTTTTTCCGGGATATTCGGCGACTATAGTAAAGAAGAACGAGCCGCTTTCCTCATAGGTTACGCCCGATATTACGCCGTTTTCCAGCTTCAGGCCGGCGGGCAATTTTTGCCCGTCCTCGAGCTTATAGGTAATGTCGGCGCTTATTTTTCCGTCCTCGTCAAAGACGACCGCGCTCGCTACGCTCTTGCTGTATTCAAAGCCGTACGGAATAACCCCCAAGTCGTTTTCCTCGTAAATAATTTGATTCGGCAAATTACTCTTATCAAAAACGGTCAGCTTAAAGGTTTTGGATACGGGATTGTACGGAAACGCTACCGTCGCGGGAACGTCCTCGCTCGCCTTAGCCGTAAATATAAACGTGCCCGTCTCGGTCGGCGCGCCCGTAATCGTGCCGTCGTCGTTCAGGGTCATGCCGGTCGGCAGCGCGCCGCCGTTCAACGTATATTTAATCGGGTTATAATCGCCCGATTTGAACGCCGCCGTGCCTACCGTCGTGTCGTTAGTTACGTCCTTGACGGCGTACAGGCTGCTCGAGCCTATATACTCAAGATCGTCGAGCGCGTTACCGCCGTAGCCGTTCATCTTGTGCGAGTTGGCTACGACGTAAAGAATGTTTTTCGCCGCCTTCCTGATGCACGCTAATTGCGTGGTAGTCAGCCATTGAGCGGTTACTCTGGGCTGATTCATAGCGTTGCCGGTAAGCATAAGATCGTTGCCCGCGCGTATAGCCAGCTCTACGTCCTGCGTTAACATATCAGAAATTACAAGCCCCTCGAAGCCCCATTCGTTGCGCAGCAAGCCCGTAAGCAGAGGATAGCTTGTGGTGCACGGCATATCGCCTATATAGCTTACGGCGGACATGAAGCCCTGGCAATGCCCGGCCTTTACGACTATTTCGTACGCCTTGCAGTAAACCTCGCGTATCGCCTGCTCGCTCGCCCATGTGGAGATTGAATTTCTTTCGGTCTCGCAGTTGTTCAGAACGAAGTGCTTGATCAACTGATAGCTGCCTACCGCCCACGCGCCCTCCATAAACGGCGCGCACATTTCTCCGCCGAGCACGGGGTCCTCGCTGTAATACTCCATATTGCGTCCGCCGAAAGGCGAGCGGTGCGTTTCTAAGCCCGGTCCGTACGTTCCGCCCGAATCCTGATTCACGGGGTAATGAGTGGCGTTCCCCAGAAGCCTGCCCTGCCTGTACGTCAAATCCGTGTTAAACGTCTGCGCCGACACCGGAGCGGACTGCCACTGAATAGACACGCACCAACGGCTGCCTAACGGGCCGTCGTTTTCCTTGGTGAAGGGCTTATCGATAGACGGAATAGCTATGGTATAGTACACGCACGTGCCTATCAAATCCGCCATTTCCTTAGCGGTAAGCTGGTCGAGCAGCTTTTCCCACAGCGGGTCGTTAAGGTTGCGGCCTCTAAGATGCCACAGCTTGATTTTGTTGATTTCCGCGGTGCCGGGTACCGACGCCTGCGTGTATTCTACGTCGGAATACCACGGCTTGCCCTCGTCGTACGCCTCGTTGATAGTATATACCTGCTTTCTCTGCTGCAGTCCGGTTTTTTTGGTTTCGGAAGCCGTGGGATAGGTGTTCGCGAAGTCCGCCCTGCTGAAATATGTGCCTACGCCCTTAAAGCTCGTGCGGTCGTTAACCTTGCCAGTACCGCTTACCTCGTCGAATAAATTGCCTACGGGGTTGCCCGTCGTCGTATCGACCTCGTACCTGAAGCCCGCGCCGACCGTGAAGGTCTGTGTAAAGCTCGTCGGAAGCTCCGCCGCGTCGTGAGCGTCGCGGGCGATAACGATATTATAATTGCCCGCGTCTAATTCGTAACCCTCGAAGCCGTTGCCGTTTTGATCCGCCCAATCGTACGACTTCATTTCGGAAACGTCGAGAGAAATCGTAATCGTCTGCTCCTCGTTAGGGGCAAGGAGCTTAGTTTTTGCAAACCCGCCGAGAATCACGTGCGCTTTTTCTATTCCGCCCTGAATGTACGGCGCGTTATAATAGAGCTGCACTACGTCCTTGCCGGCGACAAGCCCCGTGTTTTTGACCGTTACCGTCGCCGTAACCGAGCCGTCCTTATCGAGCGCGGTCGTTCCGGTAGAGCTTGTTATGCTGTCCGTCGTCCACGTAAAGTCGGTATAAGACAGCCCGTAACCGAACGGATAAACGACGTTCGCGTCATACCAGCTTGCCCAGTCCGTGGTAGACGTCCCGTGCAAGGGATAGCCGGTAATCGGAGAATCGCCGCCCTCTGTTATGTACCGCGTCTCGTAATAGCGGTAGCCCAGATAAATATCCTCCTCGTAATGCACAAAATAATCGCCGTATCTTATGTTGTCCTGGTTTTGTCCGTAGCCTTGATTTTGCCACGTAGGATCGTTTTTGAAATCCCTCATCCATGTATCGGCAAGGTGTCCGGAGGGATTTGCCGAGCCGTCCAAAACTCTCGGTATCGCCTTGGCGCCCGCCGTTCCCGGGAAGCCTATATACATAGCGGCTTTGATTTTATTCATCGCGGCGATTTTTTGCGGCTCCGTCGTGCAATAATTGTTGTCGGTATAGAGATAGTTGTTATAGTCGTCCAAAAAGCCTATCTCCAGCTGCGTGTTCGTATTCAGCAGAATAATCACGTTGTCAAAATTGGTCATTACCAATTGCAGCATATCGACCTCGTTTTTGTCAAGCTGCAGATAATGGTCGTCCCACTGTCTCGCGCTGTCGAGCTTGTTGGCGTTGCTGTAACCCGACCAGCTTTTCAGGCTCGTCTTAGGCACGTCGCTGCCCTCTCCGGCTATTCTTGTCAGCACGACTATCGCCGCCTCGTTATAATTAGCGAAGGTGCTCTTTTCGGTAGCGGTGTATTTTTCGATAGGAGTTTCACCGACGTTCAGACCGAAGCGGTAGTTGTCGATACTTGCATGCAGATCTCCGTTTAACCGTAACGGCCCGGATCTTGCCGCGCTGTGATAAAAATCTATCATAGTCTGATTCGGCTCGAACGTAACGCTGTCCTGAAACGCCTTCCAAATCTCGGTCTGCATCGGCTTGCTGTCCGCCATAGTGCCGTCCGGCCAATAACCTACCGTGCCGTTATCGCTCGAGCCGAAGCCGAAATAGGAGTACGCCTCGGAGTTTTTGCCGAAGATAGTAACCTTTCTTTTTGCGCCGCCGGCTTTTTGCATAGGAAGGAAATTATTATAGTTTTTTAATAATACGAAGCCCTCCTCGCACATTTCCTGATTAGTCGCCAGCATATCGTCAAACATGGCTTGCGCGCTCATATCCGCCGGCGCGGAAATAATAGTCGCCGCGCTCGCAACCTGCTCCGTGCTTATCAGCGCGCCGATATAGGCGGTAAGTACGACCGTCGCCGACAGAAACGCCGCTAACAGACACGAGACGGCTTTTTCGGCGCGCCCTTGCTTCAAATTTTGTATCCTCATAATTTTCAACTCCTTACCCTTTTACTTTATTTTTTTCTGTATTAAACGCCACGGTGCCTATTTGAGAAATGTCGCCGCTGATGTACATCGAATCGCTCTTGGCGACAAGCTGAACCGCAAAATAATAATCCTGCGTCGGTGAAAAATTCTCCGTAATCGTATATTGTATAAACGGAAAGAAATTATCGACAATATTTGTACCCGAGTGGTCTTGGACGCAGGCGTTTGTCGCTCCGCCGTCATAGACTATTCTGCGTAAATCGTCTGCCGAAACCAAATAATCGCCGATCACGCCGCCGCTGTACATCTTGAATTGCCCGACGTAATCGGCTTTATCGGCGGTCGGAGCTTCATAGATATAATACATAACGTAATCGACGCCTTCCGTAAACACGTTTATACCGGAACCGCCGTCGTTTTTGAACCTCATAAATTCCGCGGCGCCGGCTTTTATACCGTTGGGATTATACCAGTTAAACGCTTGATTCGCATTGTTGACTAAGGTCGCGAGCTTTGTCAAATCAACATAATCAGCCGTGATTTCGACGTCGGCGCTGTCTATTCTCAAGGTATACTCCTTAGTTGTGGCTACAGAGATACCGCCGATTTTCCAGGAGCCTAATGCCTTGTTTTCCGGAACGACGGCGACGACCGTAACATAATCGCCCTCTATGTATTTGCCCGTTGTCGCGTTATCCGTGTCCTTGATATAGCCGCCCACTACCGTTAGCTCGTACGTAAGCGCTTGCTTAGCGTAAATCGATACCGAATCCGTTACCGTAAAGGTATATTCCGAATCGCGCGAAAGTATAATCTCCTCCGTATCCTCGCCGTACCTATACCAGTATACGAACTCGTATCCGGATAGCTCGCCGTCGTCCGGCGCGACGGTGCATGAGCTTCCTACGGGGAATTTGTCGGTATCGCCGACGACGTGCCCGTTAGTAACGCCTATAAAACAAATTTTTTCATAAGCGGTAAAAATCGCGGTATCCTCCTTTAATACGAAGGTATACGGATTTGAAGTGACGGGGTTCTCCGCGTCGTCGTTGATTACGAAGAACTTAAAAACCCTGTTCTGATTTTCGTCCGCAAAAACCGTTACGTTTTCGCCGGTCCTTAACGTCGCGGTGTTTTCGGTAGTGGAATTAATCAGTCCGCCTCCGGTAACCGTAACCGTAGCGTTAAGATTGACGAATTTCGCCGTTACCGTTATGTCCTTTTTTACTTGAAATTTATACGTGGATAAATTAGAAAGTAA
>JAITNT010000106.1 GCA_031290295.1 Clostridiales bacterium | reverse complement strand
ATTGAGCATAAACAGACTGTAGCGTATTCCCTGCAAAATGAGATCGTCGCCCGTTATATGAATGTCGGCGGCGTTCCAAAAGCCGTTCCAGTATTCCCCGTTGACCTCCAGAGCCGCGCCGTAGCCGCGCGACAGCCCGGCCTTGGCGGTTTCGACCGCCTTTTCCGCATAATCCGCGCCGTCAGCATTAGTGTAATACGCCGCGCAACGGGTAAGCGAGACCTCCCCGCCGCCCTCGTAAACGAATTCTACCCGGCCGCCGCCTGCGGAAGCGCGCTCGTTAAGACCGCTCGCCTTCCCCGCGACGGCGCAGGCTATGTCGAATTTGCTTATTAACGTGCCGTAACGCAAAAAGGCGCAGCCGTCCTTTACGCAGGTCTCCTCCGGGGCAAAAAGCGTACCCTCCTCGCCGCCTATCTCCTCCTTGCTCGTCTTTGCGCCGCCGCTCAAATGGGAAAGCGCCGCCTCGATCCTTATCCGCGCGCCGCCGCCCGCGACGCTCACACGCTGATAGAGCAGGTGGGTGTCGTTTTGGTCGGCGAACCTTTCAAAGGTGAGTTTAACGCGTTTTCCCGCCGCCGTAACATAATCGTAACGCCGCGTAACCGCGCCGTTCCGCATGTCCAGCACGCGCGAATAATTCTCCGTACGCTCGGTCACCGCGCACAATTCGCCGTCCGCAAAGACGCGCGCGTCGAACGGGTTAACCTGCGGCGTGATAGAATGGTATCGCTCCGGAAAGCCCGGCCGCCGCCAAATATGACGGTACGGGTGATATTCGTATACGCCGTTTATCATCGTAGTAGGGTCGGACGCGCCGTCGATTCCGCTCCGCCCCGCGAAGCCCTCCTCGAAGAAACCCCTCGCGCCCAAACGGCCGTTTGCCACCGTAAAAATCGTCTCGTTGTTGTGATGCTTAGCAAAAACGTACTCCGTCTCGCGCACGCAAAAGGGTTCGGGAGCAAAAAGCACGGGCACCGATTTGTGTATCTTCCTCATATAATGTCGACCTCCCTCGCCGCCGTTTCTACGCTTCCTCGATAAGCCTGTTATCGAGCGTTATTATATACGATTTCTCCGCGGGCACCTGCACGAAGTACACGTCGCCGTATTTTTCGACCTTAGGCGCGGAAAGCCCCTTGACCGCCTTAATCGAATATTCGCGGTTGCCGAAGAAATATTGCGAAATCCCCGCGTATTCCATCGCGGACGGCAGCGCGGGCTTAATGCGCAAGCCCTTCGCGACGGCGTTTATGCCCAAAAAGCCGTTGATAAAGGTGTAGGGCACCAGTCCGCTTTCGGGGAACTCGCCGATAACGCCCTCGACGTACTCGCCGTGCTCGGTGTAGGAGTTGCGGCGCAGCTCGTCTTTTTTGAACTCGTCGACGATGACGCCGAAGCGCGCGAACGCGTCGTCCGCCCCCGTGTTATTCAGCCGCCCGATGAGGTCGTAATGGCTGATGTAGAAGATTGTTCCGCCGTTCTGCATCTGATTGCCGTAGCCGCCGAAGGTGCCGGGCGTGCACGGCAGCGCGCCGCCGTGGTCGTACCAGAAGTAAGGCGCGCCCGTAGACGAAACGTCCAGCGTATTAGCCCGCGCCGCGTACTTAAAGCGTCCGTAGATGTCCGCGCCCTGCGAGGTGTCGCCCTCTACGATGCGTTTGCCGTCCAGCCACTCGTATACAAGCTTAGCCTTGGCGGTGTCGGCTACCCCGTAGGCGGCGGCGTAGAAGTTAACGAAGGTGACGCCGAAATCCAGCTTTCTTCCGTCCACGTTCACGCTGGAAATATACCGCCCTTTCGACGCGTCCCAAAACAGAGTATTATACATGGTCTTAGTAAGGGCGGCGCGTTCGCGGTATTCCGCCGCCGCGCTTGCGTTCCCCTCGTATTCGGCGATGTCGGCGTAAGCAAGAAGCGACGCGTAGAACAGCGCGTTCTCGTAGGCGGACTTATAGCCGAAGCTTCGGTGCGTGTCCCAGTAGTTTGTCGAGTAGCCGTTGACCGTGCCGTCGTGCTCCGGGTCAAAAACGGTCATTATGCCGTTCTTGCCGTCCAGCGTGTTCAGCATGTAACTCATGGCCTTTTCCAGACGGTATCGCATGGTTTGATTCTGTCTGTTTTTCAAATCCAAAAAGTCCGTGTAATTGCCGCCGTCGTCAAACTCGCCCGCCTCGTTGCCCATAAGCAGATAGTTTCGGGCGGCTATGATAAAAATCGGATTAAGCGAATAATGATTGCCGAGGTTCAAATGCTCCGGCGAATCGTTCGTCGCCCATACGTAACCGGCGTCGGACGACCAGCCGTCCACGTCTACGCGCACGTTTTTGAGCTGCTCGAAATACTCCGACCGCGCCGCGCCGTAGTCGGTGAAGTTGAACTTCAGCCCCGACCACTCCAGCCATTCGGTGGACGCGATCATCGCCGTGCCCGTACGGAACGGGCTTTTGTTGGTGTTCTCGCCGCGGATTGACCCGGACACTACAGGCTCGGTTTTTGCCGTGCCGAAAATCGCCTGCATGTTGTTAAGCGCGGCGTCGTACTCCGAGCCTAACGAGGTGTACAACAGCGTGCGCAGCGAGCCGTAGACGCGCATTTCCTCCACGCAAAGCGTCTTTTCCTTGTCGAGGTCGTTCAGATTCAGCGAAACGAGCTTGCTTATAATGCGGATTCCGTCGGCGGTTATGCCGTTGAGGCTGAGGCACAGCGTCGCGCCCTTAGGGTTAGGGAACCTCATAATCGGCGAAAATCTGCCCACGCTGTAGTCGTAAAGATAGTAGTACTTGGGCAGACTGTGCCAGGTGGCGCCCTTGTCGATAGTGTATTCGACGGCTATGTTAGACGGAAACACCTCCGCCGCCGTCGGTATCTTTATTTCGAGCTTATCAAGGGTATAGGTTTGGTCAAAAAGATATCCCGCGTACTGCGCGTCGTATACGTCCGAGGATGCCTCCGATTTGAAATACGTGCTCTTAGAATCCGTGATATTCTCCGCGGAAAACTCCTTTGAATAGGCGGGAGAGGATATGGGGCGCAGCGTTTTTATCAGTCCGTCGTACGATACGTCCGCGCCCTCTACCGTCACGGTTTTCGGCGCGCTCCACGCAAAAGCGGTCTCGGTCTGCATGGCGAACGCCGCCGCGCTGACGGAATATTCGCCCGCCTTTTTGTAGGTGTGCGCCTGCGACAAAAGCGACTGCGTTTCGGAGTTGTGCAGTCCGGGGCCGATATAGCTCCACGTCCCGTCGCCCCAATCCACCACGAAATATACCGCTTCCTTGCCCTTTTCAAGCGACTTCGCCGACGCTATTTTGGTGCTTGCGGTTATTTCCTCGCCCGTAGCGACCTTTTTGCCGGGCACGGTAAGCACGACGTCCTTGGCCGCCGCGCCCTTTTCGTACAGACTGTTCTCATACGTTATTTCTGTCAAATCATATTCCTTCATTTCCGGCTCCTTGCCCCCCGAACAGCCCGAAAACAAAGCCGTAAAGCCGAACAAAGCTATAAATAATACCGTAACAGCTCTTTTCATAATTACCTCTTACCTCCTAAAAAAGTCCCAGGCTGCGGAATTGCTCGGCAGCCGAGGCTAAGAAATCGTTGCCCTTTAGCGACGTTCTCCACCTTTGTATAAAGGCGTTGTACCGCGTTTCGCGTTCGGAAGAATCCCAGCCGCTTTGCGTGGCGTAACCGTACTCGAACGCCACCATTTCGTTAACCATCTCGTTAAGATCGGCGGCGGGGAATTGCAGATACGCGCCTATTTCGGGCTTAGCGGCCATGTTGGCGGTTTTGACGTTATGCTGCGCCACCTTGAGCACGATAGCGTCCACCTCGGACTTGTTGCCCTGAATAATGCCGTCGTTTGTAGAGGAGAACCACGCGCCCCAATCCCACGCGCCCGTTTGCTTTTCGCGGTAATACCTCTCGCCGCGCCCCGCCGAAACGGAGCTGGTGTTGATGTATTTCAGATTCGCGCCGGCGATATCGGCGTAGGCAAGCCCATCCTCTATCCCCACGCCCCAACGCAAGGCGTCGTAAGCCGACCCCCTCGCGTACGTGTCCGTTTCGGCGTCGTAGCGCGAGTAGCAGGCGTCGATAAGCGCGCAAATCTTCCTCATCTTATCCGCGTTCAGCGCGGCCTTTTTGGACACGGTGATAATTTTGCCCGCCAGACCCGGGCCGGGCATATTTCCCGCCCGCGTGTTAGCCGTGCCGGGCTGAACGGGCAGATCGTAGGTTTCCCACCAATCGGTAGTATCCTGCGTGACGTTGCCGTCGGCGTCCGTAAACTCCGCCTGCGTGTAGTCCGTAACGCTGCCCGGAAGCCACTCTATCGCGATTTTGCCCTGATAGGTGCGGTGCTTGTCTGCAAACTGCTGCGAATACCACGTCGGCTCGATCAGCTGCTCCTGAACTACGGTGCGCAAGAATTCCAGCATTTGCTTATAGCTGCCGTCCGTGGTAGAGAATTTGACCTCGTCGCCCTCGGGATAAAAGCCGAACGGAGCGACGGAAACCGCGCCGTACATGAGCGGAAGCCACGTGCCTAGAACGCCCAGGCTGTTGCTTCCGCCGGCGGAGGTGAACGCAAATACGTCGAGCGCGGCTTGGTTGGGATTCTTCGCGGTTTTTATCCAACGGGCGAACTCCAACAGCATGTCGGGCGTCGTAGGCGCCCACGCCGCGGCGTAGCTTTTTTCGGCGCGGAACTGCGTCAGCCAGTCCTCGCGGATTTTTAACGACCAGACCGGCGGTTCGGCGGGCGTCCATAACGCGGACAGCTTGCCGCCCGCGGAAAAAATCTGCTTTGCGGAGGCTTGCTGCGCGGAATCGATAACCGACGAGAAGTTTGGCATGTACTGTAAATACGGCGTCCAGTCGTCGATAAGCACGCTCTGCTTGAAATACTTCTGAAACGTGGTATAGTCGGGGAAGCTTACGATATCGGGACGGTTAGACGATTGAAACGCGACTACGCAGGCGTTATCGAAATCGCTGCTCGCGTTAAGCGACACGTTCAGGCCGAAGCTGTCCGAGATGTATTTCTTGTACGGGTCCTGCGAATCGGTGGGCGTGTTAGTCCAGCCCTGCAGCAGGAGCAGCACGTCGTTTTCGCCCTTGGGGGGCGTAGTGCATCCGACCGTGCCGAAGGCGACGAGGAACGCGGTTAACGCGACCGTTAGTCTTTTTAGTTTCATAATTTTTCTGTGACCTCCTGAGAAAAATATTTTTTGTTTGTACATACCGTTCTAGCCCTAGCCCTTGACCGCGCCCAGATACACTCCCTTGGTGAAGTATTTCTGAAAGAACGGGTATACCGCCAGAATGGGCAGGCAGGTTACCACGGTAAGCGCCATTTTTATGGACATGTTGTTAATATCCTCTATGCCGATGATAGAGCCTACGTCGCCTGTGCCGCCCTGATTAATTTGGTTGAGGTTATTAAAGCTGATCGTCGTGTAGTACTGCAGCGGCCAAAGGCTCGAATGGACGCTCGACACGTAAATCATCGCGTCGAACCAGCTGTTCCACTGTCCCACCATAGTAAAAATCGCCATAGCGGCAAGGACGGGCTTGGACATAGGAAGTACGATATTGATAAAATTCCTGAGGTCGCTCACGCCGTCCATTTGCGCCGATTCCTCTATCTCCTTAGGGACGGCCTCCATAGACTGCTTTATGATAATGACGTTCCACGCGTTGATCAGGTTAGGAAAGACGTAAACCCAGATATTGTCGAGCAAGCCCACCTGTCTGATAGCAAAATAGGTGGGAATCAGGCCTCCGTTAAATAGTATTACAAAAATGAGCAGATACATTACGGGCTTTCTTCCGGGCAGACCCTTGCGCGACAGCGCGTACGCAAAGAGCGAGCATAGCAGCACGCTCCCGACAGTGCCCACCGCCGTACGGAAAACGGAAACCAAAATCGCCTTGGATATATAAGAGCCCGCGGAAAAAACCTTGACGTACGCCGTCAGCGAAAATTGCGACGGCAGCGGCAATATGCCCAGGAAGCTGATATGCGCGGGATCGCAAAACGACACTATCAGCGTATACAAAAGCGGGTACACGCAGACCGACGCGACCAGCACGCACACCGTCGCGCAGACGCCCTGATATATTCTTTCCTTGCTTCTCGCGGTCATACCCGTCACCACATTCCTATGCCGGAGGCCTTCTTAGAAAGCTTGTTGCACACCAAGACCAAAACCATGCCG
>JAITNT010000051.1 GCA_031290295.1 Clostridiales bacterium | reverse complement strand
CGCGGCTTGCCACAAGCGAAAAAAAGCTCGGCTTATCCATATTCGGCATCGATATCCCCACCGCGCCCGAAGCGCGTACTATTTCCCTCAACGAGTCCGCGCCGTGAATATAATCAACGCTAACGCCGGCTTTGCCCTCGGAGTATTTACGGATATAATTATCCGCGTAATCGACCGCTTCCGCCGCATCCTTAGGCAGGGCGATAACCGTTTCTCCGTCCGCGGTAAGCGCTATTCCGCCCGTACCGCCTTTAAGCCCGTCCAAAAAATCCGCCCCGGCGCCGAATACTACGCGGTGAATAGGCTCGAACCTTATGGCGGGATCGTAAATATTGACAATCTCCGCAAGCGCAAACCGCGCGGGGTGGTTCTCGCGCTCCTTGTCGGACAGCGCGGGCTTGAGCTTCTCCCAAATGGTCTTTGCGGTGGCAAGCGAATGGTTGCCGTCGCCTACCGCAAACGCAAAGCCGCCCTTTGCTTCGGCGCGCTCCGCCATTTTGTCTAACGCCCGCAGTACCGCGTCGGGATTATTTACGCTGTAACCGAGCACGTTGCCGCCGTTCATGTTCAACTCGGTATCGTAAAGAAGCTTGCCGGTATTAGCAAAAGCCGTAGTTATTACTGTGTCGTGCGGATCGTCTATCAGCACCATTATATGCGGAAGCTCCAGGCTCGCTTTTTCGCGGATTTTTACGCGCGGCGGAATACGGTCTAATATAGTCTTTTCGGTGGCGCGGATTTCCGCCTTGTCCTCGGGACGGTAGCTGTAGCACTCTAGGTCAACCGAGGTTACAAGTCCCCTGCGGCCTATATTAAAGGGAGTATCCCTTTTTATGGCGATCATGCCCTCGGGAATTTCACGGAAAATCTTCTTAGCTAAATATTTGTCCATAGCGGCATTAATCGAAGAAATACGCTCCTCAACGTTCTCCGACAAATAGCGCTCCGGGAAAATCAGATGCGCCGCGCTGTACGCGCCGTCTGTAAGACGCGCCACCGTCGCCCAGTATGACGGCTCGGACGTGAATTGGTCGCAGGCGACAACCGCCCACCGCTTCAAGTCAACGTTCTTTTTAGGGATCAAAATAGGCATAGGCCGTATACAGTTCATATTAAATATTACCTTTATAGCAGTTTTTTTGAAATAACCGTCGCGCGCTAAAACAGCGAAATCATTTTGAGCAGGAACCACAACGCGAAGCCGCCCGCGACGGCGATCAGCTTTATTTCATAGTCCTTAACGAATACGAATTTAATAAAACGGAGGAACAACACCGGTTTCTTTTCCGGCAAATCTATAATAAATTTTTTATCGTTCTTTAAGTCCATTACTTCCACCTCTTTTTCTTCTTCGCGCCGGAGTCCGCGGACCGCAACCCGAAATATGCCTCTAAGATTTTGGTAAGCATGCCGCTGTCATAATAGCGCGCTAACTCGCCCGCTCTGGCTACGGAAATTACGCCCGTTTCCTCGGACACGATAATCGTAAGCACGTCGGCGGTTTCCGAAATTCCGAGCGCCGCCCTGTGCCTCGTCCCCAACTCCTTAGGTATAGTCAAATCCTGCGAAAGCGGCAGAAAGCAACCCGCGGCTATAATTTTATTGCCGTGTATTACGACCGCGCCGTCGTGCAGCGGCGCTTTGGTGTTAAATATACTCGATATCAGCGGACTTGAAACCAAAGCGTCCAACCGCGTGCCGCTGTCGATAATATGCGCGGGCAGCTCGTTAGAGCAAAAAACGAGCAGCGCGCCGACATTATTCTTAGCCAGCGACAAAAGCGCGCGAACCGTCTCCACGACGCAGGTATTCAAATCCTCGTCGCTCGCGCCGTAGGCGTTGGTAAAGTGCAGCTTCAAGCGTTTGGAAATGTTGAGAGAAAAAATATCTCGGCGGATTTCGCGTGAAAAAATTATCACCGTAACGATAATTAAGGACGAACCGGCGACTGACAATATCGCGCCGCTCGCCGGAAAAAAGGACTCGAACACCTTAAAGCAAAGCACGCCCGCCGCGGCAATGACAATAGCGACGGCGTATTTTAGAGAATCGGTACGCTTGAAATACAGCAACACAAAGAATATCAAAGACATAACCACCAAAATATCGACGGCATCCTGCCACCTGAATCCTGTGAATACCTCTCTTGCTTTATCCAGTATTTCCTTGCCGTCCATAGCCTAATCCTCTTTCGGGCATCCCGAAGCCGCTAACGCTAATTATTGTGTGTATTATGTTTAATTACTATTATACATAACAAAACAACAATTTACAACAAAAAAACGAATACAAAAAACCGCAATAATGAAAATTTTACCGTAATATTATTGCAAAGCTCACAAAAAAAATGTATACTTATAATCAGTGGACGGTTTTCGAGCGCAACGTGAGTTGAAAGTCGTCTAACGGAGGATTATTATATGAACAGCACACCCAGAAGCGTACATGTAGACCGTTACCTTCCGTACCCGAATCCGGAGGTTATCAAGCCGTCAAACAAGCGGCGCCTGAAGCGGCGCAGAAGCCCTTTTAACGCTGGCGGCATAATATTGTTCATTTTTATACTTTTCGTGGGAACGATCGGTATAGGTATTTTGGGCTGTTGGCTCCTTACGGACAATTTTAATTTCGTCACTCTCATGAAAGATCTCTACGCTACGACCCGCATTCCGGACGCGCTTAACGCGATAGGCAACTTTTTTGCCTCGATCTTTTCGACGATAGCCGGCTGGTTCGGAAAATAATTAACTCCCCGCGCACCCGTATCGGATATTGCGAAGCTTTTTTTAACATAGTTAAAAAAATCGGGACGGCTCGAATTATTTTTGAGCGTTCCGATTTTTTATGTCTGCTAATCATTCTCTTGCCCTATCCGTCCTTAGCGAACGAGGCTAAGCCGAAGTGTGGCAATCCGATTTTAGCTTGCCCTTTTTCCTCTTCTTCGCCGCTTACCAATCATTCTCTTGTCCTCTCCCTCCCTCATCAGAGCGTATACGTTCCCGGGGGCGGGTCGCCGCCGTTATCGGGCGGAGCTTCGTTCTTGTCCGACGGGTCGGGAACGGACTCATATTTTGACCCGAACACATCTATCTTAGGAGCGCGGATTACTATTCTGGGCATAGGGTATTTTTTCATCATGCGGCGGGAAAGAAACATTACGGCGACGAACACGATAATAACAAGTCCCAAATGAATCGCGCGCGCCCACAGCGGATTCATAAAAAATGAATAGTCGAATCTGCCGTCGTACGAGGCTTTCATCGCCTCCTTAAAGCCCGGCGCGGTTACGGCGGTCGCTATTACGGACGCCGCGGTATTCATTTTGTGCGCGTAATCGGGGTACAATGCGGCCAGCTGTTCCAAATTATCTCTTGCCGTACCCGAAATAGGCGCTTGCGAGGCGGACTCGATCCAACGGCCGCTTTTGGCGTCCGTTTCCCAGT
>JAITNT010000040.1 GCA_031290295.1 Clostridiales bacterium | reverse complement strand
TGCCAATATTAAGTTAGGAACTCATATCAGACTGCCGTGGATTAACACGGAGGAAGGTGGGGATGACGTCAAATCATCATGCCCCTTACGCCTTGGGCTACACACGTGCTACAATGGCCATTACAAAGAGCGGCAAACCCGTAAGGGCAAGCGAATCTCAAAAAGATGGTCTCAGTTCGGATTGTGGGCTGCAACCCGCCCACATGAAGTCGGAGTTGCTAGTAATCGTGAATCAGAATGTCACGGTGAATGCGTTCCCGGGTCTTGTACACACCGCCCGTCACGCCATGGGAGTTGGGAGTACCCAAAGCCGGTGAGCTAACCCAGCAATGGGAGGCAGCTGTCTAAGGTAAGACCGATGACTGGGGTGAAGTCGTAACAAGGTAGCCGTATCGGAAGGTGCGGCTGGATCACCTCCTTTAAGGATACCGGGGGAAGCCCCGGAGAAAATCCAAGTCAATCGGTGCGAGAGTATTACTCTCCATCGTCAGAAAAGAAAACCGTCCGAGCTCTAACGGACGTCTTAACCGGACTCGCTTTATTACCAAACCTATTCACTTGTCAATGTGCTGCTGTGTACACAAAGAGAGAGCCGCTTCCCTACGGAAGCGGCTCTCTTTGTAATGAAGCCGACCAAGCGTGAATGCGCGCAAGAGAACCGGCGCTCGCGCAGTCCGCGCGTACGAAAGTATTACGTTTACCCTGCGGTTACAACAAAAAAAGGCTCAAAAGTTGTTGCTTTTTTTCCGAAGCGGTGATATACTGTTAATAAGTTAGCTATAGCTAACCGCGTTGCGGCATTATGCGGGTTGCATTTAATGCATAAGGCAAATTATACGGAGGAATAAAAAGAATATGGCTTTGGTAGAATTCAAAAATATCACAAAAAGCTACGGGGCGGGCGATACCAAACAAAACGCTCTCGACGACGTAACGTTTGAAATAAATAACGGCGAGTTCGTCGTGGTTTTAGGTCCGAGCGGCGCGGGCAAAAGCACGCTCCTGAATCTTTTGGGCGGAATGGATAAGCCCTGCGGAGGTGAGATTATCATAGACGGCGTACATATCGAGGGCTTCAACGATAACCGCCTAACGCAATATCGGGCGGAGAATATCGGTTTTGTGTTTCAGTTCTATAATTTAATCCCCACGCTTACCGCCTATGAAAATGTGGCGCTCATCAAGGAAATTTCGGATAATTATCAAAACGCGAACGAGATTTTGAAAGACGTCGGACTCGACGCGCATAAAAACAAATTTCCCTCGCAGCTTTCCGGCGGCGAGCAGCAGCGCGTTTCCATTGCGAGAGCGCTTGCAAAAAATCCTAAGCTGCTATTATGTGACGAGCCGACGGGCGCGCTGGACAGCAACACGGGAATAACCATCCTCTCATTATTGCAGGATATGAGCCGACGCGGCAAAGCCGTAATTATCGTTACGCACAATTCGGCGCTTGCCGAGGCCGCCGACAAGGTAATAAAGCTGAAAAACGGAAAAATTAAAGAAATTACGGTCAATAAAAATCCTAAGAGCGTATCGGAGGTGAACTGGTAATGCTTACAAAAAAAATGCTGCGCGATATCCGCAGGCAGGCGGGACAGTTCGTTTCGGTTTTTCTTATGTCCTTTTTGGCGGTGTTCTTTTTCAGCGGAATCGCGGGGGAGTCGGCAGGGCTTGAAAAAATGTCGAACGACTATTACGTACGTACGAATTTTGCCGACGCGTGGATTTACAGCCGCAGCGGATTTACGGCCGGGGATATGGAAGCGGTTCTGTCCGTACCGGAGATAAAGGATGCCGAAAGGCGGCTTTCAATCGAAACGACGGCGGAGACCGCAGGTAATCCGCAAATCGTTTTGTATTTTGCGGAGAATCACGATATTTCAAGGTTTTATCTGCTTGACGGACGGGACTACGACGAGAATGCGGACGGAATTTGGCTGGACGACAGGTTCGCGGAAGCGAGCGGCATGGTTCTCGGCGATGAAATTACCTTGAAATATAACGGTTTCGGCATTACAAAAAACATAATAGGGCTGATTTACAGTCCCGAATACGTCTATATGTCGGGCGAAGCGATAACGCCGGATTTTGCGCTGAAGGGCTTCGCATATATTTCTAACAAGCAATTTCCGTTGCCCGAGATTACTTATACGGAAATGCTTATCAAAACCGACGCCGAGGATTTCGTACTGCTGGAAGAAAAGGTCGGCGCCGCCCTAAAAGGCGAATACAGCGTTTTTCTTACGAGAGATAATTTTGAGAGCTACGCTCAACTAAAAATGGAAATATTACAGCATAAATCTATGGCGGTCATATTCCCGCCGGTATTTCTCGTCATCACGCTGCTTACGCTTTTGACGACGATGGCGAGATTGATAAACGGACAGCGCACGCAGCTCGGCACGCTGAAGGCTCTCGGGTTTTCGCGGCGCAAAATTACCCTGCATTACATCGGTTACGGGTTTTGGCTTACGCTTTTCGGGAGTCTTTTGGGGGTGATCCTGGGTCCGATAGTCATTCCGCCGCTATTTTATCCGTCAATGTCGGCATTTTACACGTTGCCGGTATGGAAGCCGACGTATCATTGGGCGTTTTATTTGGTTGCGGCGGGCGTAACCGCGCTTAACGTTTTAATTTCGTATATTGCGTGCCGCGCGGTGCTCAAGGAAATGCCGTCCGAAGCCCTGCGTCCTAAAGCGCCTAAGGCGGTTAAGGAAAGAGCGGCGGACAAAAAAAGCTTGCTGTCCGGGCTGGGCTTTAATCTGCAATGGAACGTGCGCGATATGTCGAGAAACAAAACCCGCACCGTAATGGCGGTTATAGGCGCGCTCGGCTGTACGGCGTTGCTTGTCTGCGCATTCGGCATGAATGAGGACATGAACGATTTGAAGGTTTGGCAATATGAGGAAATTAACCGTTACGAGTCAAAAATTATGTTGGACGAGCAAATAACCGACAATCAGTTGGAAAACATACTTGCGTTGTCAAACGGGCAGGCGGTGCTGGAAAACGCGATAGAAATCCGGAGCGGCAAGGGCAAGCTTACGGGCGGCATTACGGTTACGGACGGCGGGCTTCTGCAATACACCGACAACAACCGGAATCCGATAAAGCTCGCGGACGGAGTCAACATCAGCTTCAAAATAGCCAAAAGGCTGGGCGTCGGCATAGGCGACACCGTTTATTGGCATATCTTCACGGAGGAGGGCTGGAAGGAGTGCCGTATAGCCGGAATTTACCGCTCGCCCGCGGGACAGGGACTTGCCGTCAACCGGGCCGTGTTCGAGAGCTTCGGCTATGAATTCAAGCCGACCGCCGTGATTTCGGAGAGCAATCTTTCCGGCGCGACCGCCGAGGGAATAAGCGGCGTACTGCTTAATTCCGAATTGACGGCGGGCTGGGACGAAATGACGGAAGCGATGTTATTGATGGTGGCGATCCTTATTTTTGCGGCGGTTATATTAGCGGCGGTAGTCCTGTATAATTTGGGCTTGCTGTCCTTTATCGAAAGAGGCAGAGAGCTAGCCACGCTCAAGGTAATAGGCTTTAAGTCGGGCGAGTTGACGGGGCTGCTGCTCGTGCAAAACCTCGTACTGTCGTTTATAGGTTTTTTGGCGGGAATACCGTGCGGAATTTTGCTGGTGCAATCGATGATCGCCACAATGGGCGAAGCCTTCGACATGATAGCCGCGCTGCACTTTACGGACGTACTGTTATCGTTCGTAATAGTCTTTGTTATCGCCGTATGCGTAAACCTTATGTTCAGCGGCAGACTAAGAAGGCTCGATATGGTTTCGTCCCTGAAAAGCGCGGATTAACGGGTAAACAAACGGCGGTTGTCCTTAGTAGGGGCGGCCGCCCTCGGTCGCCCGCATATGCAGCTTACCGACGTTAGGTCAATAGACTTGTTGCGTAAAATGCTATAGTCGCCGGGGCAGCTTTCATTCGTATACAACGCATTCCCCCGTACACACCATACAGACAAAACTCTATCCATGTCATTCTGAGCTTGTCGAAGAATCTCTTCGCCGCTAAGCCGCCCGGACGCGAATGCGCGCTCGCTACGCCGCCTTAGCGGCGGCTTCGTCTCGCTTTTTCGCATTCGGGCGGACTTCAACGGCATAGTCTATCCGGGTTATTACGGTATACTCGTACAGTACGGTTAGTAGCCGCCATTGTCCTTAGCGAGGCGCGCATGCGCGCCGCAGGAATCCGGTTTTACTTGTCCTCTATTTCCAACTTCGTCGCTTTCAACACTCCCAAAAACAAGACATATTTGTGTTTCTGTGTTATAATGTCCGTATACCAAATATTGACGGGAGATAACAAAATGAATATTATCAGAACCAAGGCAGTCGAGCTTGAGACAATTCCGGCGCTTGCGTATAAGCAGAAGCTGTCTGCGGGCGGCGCCGGCATAAAAATTCACAGGCTTGACAATGCGGCGACGGCCGTTTTTACGCTTGACAGGCGCACGGGCGGCGCGACGGCGTACGGCAAGGTTGACGGGGCGCTGTTCCCGGAAGCCGCGATCGCGGAGGCGATAGAGGCGACCGTCGGACTTCCGTATGCGACGCACGCTAGGGTGGTACTCAAAAGCGCCGCCGCGGCTGTCGCCGCCGCAGAAGCGGAACCCGCCGTCGACGACGCCGTATTAGAGAGCGAAGCCGATAAGATAGATATGGTCAGCAGTCGGGAATATAACGCTATTATCAAGGAATACGCCGACGCGAACGGTAAATTAGATTACAAACGGCTTAACAAAGAATTTATTCAATTCGCGAGCAAGAGCAAGACCGTGTCCGAACTTGTTTCTAAGGGCGCGGGGCTTGACGAATTAATCGCGTTTGCGGTGAAAAATCGCGCGGCATACCTTGCGAAGGCTAAGGATACCGTGTCGGACGGCGAGGCGGCCGCGCTTATCGAAACCTTGGACGAAATCAACCCGCGAAGCGCGTTCAAAGAGCTTTCGGCTCATTTGAAACGGTTGCTCGCGAAGAAATAGCCCTAAAAGAAGCCTGCCGCACAATTAAAAAGAAAAAATGCCGCCGCGCCGTATCAAAACGTTATGTTATACCGGTTATACTTGCGCGCGAGGAGCTTTTTTTCGCGAGGCGACGTTCGCGGCAACTCGGAAAGGTTGAGTTTTGCATCGGATTGTGCGCCGGGTTGTTGGTCGGGTTTCGCGAAGAATATTAGGATTCTTATCATGCTTGTCAGATTTTTTTCCCTGTCCGCTCTTTTGCTTGTTTCTATTCTGATGTGAAGCCACTCGAATTCTAAGCATTTACGCGCCGCTGCAGTAAGCTCTCTTATATGTTTGTCTTTTCCGGCGCGCGTATTTTCGGTTTGTTCCGTCATGTGTCTTATTGTTGCGGCGAATGCGCTGTCGCAAAGCGTGCGCACGGTTGCCCGTCTAGGCTCGTCGGTGTTAAGGAGCAGCTCGGTTTTGAGTTGTATTTCGCGGAGCTTTTTTGTATCGGCGTCGTCGGCGTTAAGCGCCGCGGTAAGCTCAATCATGTGTTTACGGAATTCATTTATCCAATTAAGCTTGTAGTTGATTATCGTGTCCTTATAGACGTTAGATCTATGCAGAATCACATTAAGTATACTGCTTACAAGCAAAGCCGCGACGGTTACCAGCACCGCAATTAATTCGACAATATCACCGGCCCCCATAATCCTTACCCCCGAAAATGCTTTTATAAAAGAATACTATCATATTTTTGCGTAAATGTAAACGGATTAAAATACGGTCGCTCCGTTATATTGTTAAATAACGGAGCGGTGCAAACGCATGAAAATGCGTTTACCCTGAAATACGGCGGAATATTTGTTGTTTACCGAGCGGAAATGTATTATAATACGTCTAAGAGGGTGAGTATAATTATGGCGAGAGATACGATACGGGAAACCGTCAACGTCGAAAAGAAGATATCGTTTTTTACTAAGGTAAGCGATTTCTTCACGCTTGTTTCGGCAGGGTTTTACATTATATATATTGTCATAATGCTTGCGGGCGACCGCGGTTACAGGCTGTTTAATCTTATCGCGCTTTGCATTACGGTTCCGTATTTCCTGCTGTTTTTGTTGCGGGCGATTTTATTCCGCAGCAGAGAATCCCGCAAAAGAGTGGGAAAAGCCGGTAAAATAACGGCGAGGGTTTATAAATACGCAAAGCGGACGATGAGTCTTATTAACGCGGGCTTTATAATTCTTACCGTAGCCAACATGCAGGCGGGCGACAGCGGCAGAACCGCGATCGTCGGCGCGCTGTTTACAATATTTTTCTTTATATTGAGCGTCGTTTGGGACATATCGAGATTTTTAATCGCCCGAAAATTGCGCGCCGTAAAAAAATCCGCAACCGAAAAAATAGGGCAAAAGGTCTCCGCGGTAAAGGGCATATTTACGCGGCGCGACGGGGAAACTCCGCCGGTCGGGGATTACGAGGATTACAAAGAATACGCGGACGAATCCGAGCCTGAGGACGCAAGCCCGAGCACAACCCGAAAAATAGGGCAAGGCGTATCCGCGATAGCGGGCTTACTCTTGAAAAAAGCCGCGGAGTACAAAATGAACGAGGCCGGCGGCTCCGCGCGCGACCGCAGGGAAGCGCCCCGCGAGGAAAGCGACGGGGAATAAACCCTATCCGTGTCAACGCTATCGCGCAGTCGCGTCCGGTCGGCATTGATTATCACAGCGTCTTTTCTACCACCTTGCGGTGCTTTACTATTTTGGTGTCGAAGTGTTCCCATTGAGAGAGGGTTTTGGTGTTCTCGATAAGCTCGGGGTACGCCTCGGTGAGCGTGATGTTTTCGTCCTTGATTGTCTTTAGGACGTGGGCGATCAGCGTGAGGTTTACGCCCGTGTTGTGGTATTCCGGTCGTACGCCTATCAGGCAAAGATCGAGTACCTTCGGTTTGGCTATCGCTCTCAGTATGCGTATGAAGCCGAAGGGGAACAGCTTGCCCCGGGTTTTTTTCATTGCGTCCGTCAGGGACGGGAAGCATACCGCAAAGCCCGCGACGTCGTTGTTCTTGTCGATTACCGCCGTCATGTAGCGCGTTCTTACCGCGATTGAAAACTGTCCGATGATCTGATCGTACAGGTCCTTTTCAAAAGGAATGAAGCCCGGCAGCCCGGCATAGGCGGCGTTTAGGCATTGAAAGGCTTTCCAACCGTATTTTTTGGCGAACTTAGGGAAGGTTTTTTCGTCCGATATCGTGAAGCCGGACTTTTTGAGCATAAACTCGGAGAGCTTGGCATATTTTTGGCAGGCTTCTTCCTTGGGACGGCAATGCAGCTCGAGCCACTCGCTTGAATCGCCGTAACCGCACTGCCGGAGCAGAGCGTCGTAGTAGGGATAATTGTAGTTGGTGCCGAAGTTCGCGTCCAAATCGAAGCCCTCGGACAGGTAGCCCGCGCGGTCGGTTTCGTTGAAGCCGTAAGGTCCCATAACCGTAGTCATGCCGTATGAGACGGCGAAGCTTTCTACGGTGTCTAAGAGCGCTTTTGCGACACCGAGATCGTCAACGCAGTCGAACCGCATAAAGCGTACGTTCTTTTTGCCTGTCAGAGCGTTGTACTTTCTTTGCAGAACCGCGCCTATGCGCCCGGCAAGCGCGCCGTCCTTTTTGCACAGGTAAAACCTTGCGTCGCAGTCCTTGAGCGTCAGATTAAATTTCGGGTCGAGCATTTTCAGCTCGTCGCCGTACATATACGGAACATAATGCGGACAGCCCTTGTATAAATCCAACACAAAATTCACAAATTGCTTCATAAGCTTTTTGCCGGTAACCTCAATAATTTCTATCCTGCTCATTTTTTCTCCTCTTCTCTCCTCTGCATATTCATGATTATATCACATTACATCTAAATATGATACCAAAAAACGCGGGCTGCAGATTCGTTTGTTGCCCGTTTGTGACACACTGCGGATAAAAACGGCAAACCGCGTTTATAAAAAATACACATAGGCGTTATATACTTAAAAACATAAGGTTTATGTTATTAAAACACACGGAGGTAAAATAATTATGCTCAAACTTGCGGGGGTCACCAAGGATTACAAGCTTGACGATGTTACTATCAACGCTTTGCGGGGCGTCGATTTGGAGTTCAGGGACAGTGAGTTCGTCGCCGTTTTGGGGCAGAGCGGCTGCGGGAAAACCACGCTGCTTAACATTATCGGCGGGCTGGATAAGTACACCGAGGGCGATTTGCTTGTGGACGGTAAATCCACCCGGACGTTCTCCGACGGCGATTGGGACGCCTACCGCAACAGCTCGGTAGGCTTCGTGTTTCAGAGCTATAATTTGATTTCTCACCTTTCCGTGCTTGACAACGTGGCGATTGCGCTTACGCTTTCGGGGGTGTCTTCCGAGGCGAGGAGGAAGCGCGCGGCTGCCGCGCTCGGGGAGGTAGGGCTTGCCGACCAGCTTCGTAAGAAGCCTAATCAGCTTAGCGGCGGACAAATGCAGCGCGTGGCGATTGC
>JAITNT010000243.1 GCA_031290295.1 Clostridiales bacterium | reverse complement strand
CGCGCCGTCGGCGATTCAAAAACCGCGTTGATTTTCTTGGTAATGGCGGCTCTTCTAAACGTCGGACTCGACCTGCTTTTCATACTCGTGCTCAAATCGGGCGTCGCGGGCGCGGCGTATGCGACAATCCTTTCGCAAGGTCTGTCGGCCGTCGCCTGCGTAATCTTCACCTTCAAGAAGTACCCCGTTCTTCGCTTTAACAGACGGCATCTCAAACCGCACGGGGCTACAATGCAAAAGGAGCTTTGGCTCGGCTTGCCCATGGGTCTGCAATTATCGATTCTGTCGATCGGTCTGCTTTTTGTACAGGCCGCCCTTAACACGTTGGGCACGCCGTACATGGCGGCGTTCACGGCGTCGGGCAGAATCGACGCGCTTTCTACGCAGGTCTTTGCCGCGGTCGGCTCGGCGCTCGCCGTCTATGTCGGGCAAAACTACGGCGCCGCCCGGCTCGACCGGATAAGCGCCGGCGTCAAAGCCGCCGTTATCATGTCCGCGGCGGTCTCGGTTTTTCTCGGCGGGCTTCAAATATTGCTGGGTCGCTCTATCACGATGCTTGTCGTAGGCGCGGGCAAGGAACAGCTTTACGATTTATCGCAAACCTTCCTTACCATAAACGCCTCGCTGTACTTCTCGCTCGTGTTGCTCGTGCTTTTTCGCAACGCCCTGCAAGGCATGAACAGAAGTCCGCTTACCCTTATCGGCGGCGCGATAGAGTTAGGCTCGCGCACCGCGTTTTCCATTCTTTTTATGCACGTGCTCGAGGGCGACTCGCGCTATATCGGCATATGCTTCTGCGCCGGAATAACATGGGTCATCACCGCAATATTTTTGACAATCGCCTACCTTATAGTAATCCGTAAATTAAAACGCAGCGCCGCAAGCGCTCCCCCGCCGCATGACGGCGAGCCTTCGCCGACTCAAATAACCGTAGCTTAACCACGCAAAACCCCCGACCGATAATTTCCCGGAACGCATAATACCGCCTCTCTCAAGCTTGTTTTATGCGCGTTTTTCACGGAAAGTCCGTTGTGGACCCGCCGATTAAGATACTTAATCGACGGGTTCTTGACAATCGGACGGTTTCAAATCGTTTTCATCGATAGAAATACAAGCTATATCCGGTTTCGCGCCGTAATCGGGAAAAACCACAAGCCACGCATTGTCGCGTTTTTCGGGCAAACAGATAAAGCCCGTCATTCCCTTGTGAACGTTTTGCTTCGCGTATTTTTCCTTTTCAACGGTCACTTCTACAAAATCCGTTTCTTTCATTTCAGTATCCTCCGTACGGTGAATTAACTTAATCTTTCCGTTCGGATATATCATCCACCCGGATTTGAATTTGACATCGGGTTTACCGTCCTTACGCCGCAACGCTATTTCAATAGTTATTCGCTGTCCGTACCCGTCACACGCCTAATTCGTATTCACCGCTCACATACCTTGCGACAGCTTGTTTTTCAAATTCAGATTTCAAATATTTTGAATCCATTATATCATATCCCCACTCTCCGAACAATTTCTTCTTGCCTAAATTTTTCAAAATACTCGGGTGAAAAATGTATTTTTCAAACTTTTCGATAGCGCAGTTGCCGCTTGCCGTAATCCCTGCAATCGGGTCGTCTATAAATTCCAACTCGCAATCGCAACGGGTGTGCAACGGCGGCTTCGGGCATTTTCTTAATAAAAGCCAGCAATCCTCCAGCGCGACGCATTTTGTGCAATGCGTTATCGCCGTAGAATCCGCTTTGGGGTGTATCCATCTAACCCAATTCTTTCCTGCAACCTTTTCGCTCTTAACACCGCCTTTTTTTTCCTCAAATATTTCCAATGCCCGAAGCATTGCCTCTTCCAATTCTTTCAATTTCCCTCCGAAACAGAAGCGGACTCCCGGCTGCAGTGCCCTCCCCTAAACTCATTTTAACGCGCCGCACGACCTTCACCCGCCGCCGTTTTTAGCGTTAATTTCGTCTAACCGCCTGTGCGCGGCTTTGGCGTTCTCCTCGCAGCGTATCAGCCTTTCAATCTGATTTTCCTGCCGCCTGCCAACCTCCCTTATATCAAACCTCAGCTCGTCGAATTCCTTCCGCAAATATTTTACGTCTTCCAAAAGCTCGCCGTCTCTGTTGCCGTCCTTGTACGCCTCGTGCTTGTTCGCCCGCCTGTACGCGGCCGCGCCGAACAAAATCGCCGAAACGCCGCTTACGGCGGCAACTATCGAAAATATCGCGCTCGTTATGTCCATGTCCCGTTTTCCCCCTTTTTGTTTTTATTTGTTAAGGTTATCGCCTTGCCGGTCAGCGGCCAAACCCGCCGGTTAGCCGAAAATACCGAGAGTCCGCCCGCGCCGCCCTCCGCCCTAAGCAACGCAAACAGACTCTTTCTTTTCCGGTTATTCAACCATACCCCTATTATAAAACATATGTTCGAGTATGTCAAGCCGTTTTGCCAAAAAACGCAAAATATTTTTTGCCAAATTTTTCCATTTTTGATTGTGCAAATTTACCGGAGCGACCCCTCTTTCAAGTCCGCCCGAATGTGCGCCCGCGTCCGGACGGTGAAAGCGGCGCTAGAGTTTGTTTCGACTGCACGATAGCATTGACATTGATAGGGGTTTTGATTGTATATGGGGGGGCGTGTAGACAAGCTTGGGTTCGTCATTGCGAGGAGCTGAAAGCGACGTGGCAATCCAGAAACCGCCTGCT
>JAITNT010000208.1 GCA_031290295.1 Clostridiales bacterium | reverse complement strand
GCATAAACCGCCTCGGTCATGGACTCGGGCGCAAGAAATTCCGGCGCGTTTATGTCGATACGCCAGTCGAACGCGGCCTCGCGCTCCGCCATATCGGCAAGCTCCGAAAAGCCGTATCTGTCGCCGTCCTCGGCGCGTATCCGCTGAATCAGCCATAAGCCCATAATATTCTTGAGAAACCGCACCTTGCCGAATAACGCGCCTTCGTTGGAATAGTTATACCTCATCGCGGCTTCGGTAAGTATAGGCTCCGTTTCTATTCCGAGCAGGCTCCACGTTCCCGAGCTGATAAAAGCCGCGTTCTCCCTAGGAACCGCCGCGACCGCCGACGCCGTATCGTGCGACGCCGCCAGCACCACAAGCGCGTCAAAGCCTACGGTCTTGCGGATTTCCGCGGTGAACCCGCCGAGAACGCGCCCTGGCTGCGACGGCTCGTAAAAAAGCTTTTTTGGCAAGCCGAGCCCGTCGATTACGGCGTAATCCCAGTCGCGCGTCACCGCGTTAAGCAGACCCGTCGTAGACGCCGCGGTGTACTCGTGAGCTTTTTTACCCGTAAGCAGGTACGAAAAATATTCGGGGAGCATAAGCATGCTTTCCGCCCCGTCCAGTCTGCCCGCCGCCTTGTCCGCAAGCAGCTGATATACGGTGTTGAAGGTTTGAAACTGTATGCCCGTGCGCTTGTAAAGCTCCGCAAACGGCACGGCGGTATCAAAAAACGCCGCCGTTCGCTCGTCGCGGTACGCGTACGCGGGCAAAACGGGCTTGTCGTCCTTATCGAGTAAAACATAATCGACGCCCCACGTATCTATCGCGATACTGTACGGAATTTTACCGATTGCCGAGCATTTAGCTATGCCAGCGAGAATTTCGCCGAACAGCTGCTCGGTATCCCAAACTAACGCGCCGTCTTGTTTTTTAACGCCGTTATAAAAACGGTATATTTCGTCTAAAACGAGCTTTCCGCCGTCGATATGTCCGAGAATATGGCGGCCGCTCGACGCGCCCACGTCTATCGCAAGATAGTATTTCATCGCTCTCCCATGCAAGCGTTAATTTCACCAACGCTTCATGCTAACATTGTAACATAAAAAAAATGCTTTATCTTGCTTTATATTATCCAAATAGGCAAAAAAGTATCGTTTTTTTGATATTAGTATTTGCATAAAGGAAGCCTTGCGTGGTATAATGCTTTTATGAAAATGAAAATTGCTCCGGAACGGGAAAAAATCGATTACGTCGCCCGAAAATATCCGTACACTACGCTTATGACGTGGGAATTTTACAAGCACAAGCATTCGTTTTGGGAAATGATAATCTGTATAAAAGGCTCGTCGCAGCATTTTATAAACGAACTGAGGTACGATTTCGGCGCGTCCGATATTATCATAATGAAGCCGGACAGCGTACACGATTATAAGATTTCCGACAAGGACAATTACGCGCACTACGATTTTTATTCTACCGCGGACGATATGAAAAAGGTATGCGACAGCTATGCTTCCGACCTGTATGAGAAGCTTGCCGGTAATAAGGACGCTTTGGCGTTTTCGCTCGACCCGAGCGCGCTTCGCCACCTCGAGGCAAAGCTCAATCAGCTTAACTCGCTGCAATCTAATCCGCAATTTGACAAGCTTGCGGCGAACGTATATACTACCGTATTGCACATTATCTGCGGGCTTATTTCCGAAAACAGCGTTTCGGTCTCGATAGCCGTTCCCGATTGGTTAAGCGGTCTGTTGTCGCTTATGTCGCGTCACGACATGCTTTGCGGCAAGCTGTCCGCCGTCGTAGCGCGGTCGGGGTTCAGTCACGGGCACTTGTGCAGGCTCTTTAAGAAGCACACGGGCGAGACCCTCATCGATTATTTTACTAAGCTGAAGATAGACTACGCCAACGTTCTTCTAAGAAATAACGAATTGAACATACTGGATATCGCCGGAATGCTCGGCTACGACTCTCTGAGTTATTTTATCACGCTTTTTAAGAGGTACAATAACGCGACGCCTAAGCAGTACCGCAAAACGTTGTTCGAGGCGTAGCGTTTTCTTGCAGGCCTTTATTCGCTCCGAAATACTATACGGCATTTATCTTAGCAAGGTAATTGCCGCCGAAAATAGCGCGGATTGATTCCCCGCCGTAACCGAGCTTGTCAAGTCCGTATGAAATCACGTCAAAATCCCGATAACCGCTTATTCCCGCCGGCAAATCCGCCGTGCCCCCAAAATCCGTGCCTATGCACAAGCAATCCGCGCCGAACCTCTGCGTAAAATAATCGATATTGCGTATAACGGCGTTGACGTCGGCGCGCCCCTCGCACAGAAAATCCCCTACAAACGCCAGTCCTACGATGCCGCCGCAGGCGATTATGATTTTTATCTGCTCGTCGGTGATGTTGCGCGGGTGTTCCTTGATGCCGCTAAAGCCCGTATGAGAATTAATAATGCGCCCCGTTATGTCCGCGGTATCAAAAAACGTTTCCCCGTTCATATGCGCGCAGTCTATAAGGGCGCGCCGCGCGAGCTTGCCCACCGCCCTCCTGCCGAAGTCCGTAAGCCCGCCATCACCGTATGCGCCGCCCCCGATTTTATTGCTGAAATTCCACGTAGGCGTGTAATATTTATAGTCGGCGGCGCAAAGCTTTTCTATGTCGTTATCGTCGGCAAAGCCGAGATCCTCGACGGCAAATACAAGCTTGACGCGCGGATTCAGAGCCTTGGCGAGGCACGTGCGCCCCGCAATGCCGTCGGCGGTGCAACCGCCGTCCGTAGTCCACACCGCAAGCGTCACGCCGCCGAGGCTCTCAAGCCCGTCTAAGCCGTTCAGGATATCTACCGTTTGCCTGTCGGACAGCCCCGCGGTAAGAAGGTCGTTATGCGCGTCGAATATCATATTATGATATATTCAAAAAACCGCCCGGACGTGTCCGTGTGACGGGGGGGGGTAAGAAGCGGGCGATTAATTATCTTAGCAAGCGGCGAAGAGATTCTTCGACAAGCTCAGAATGACATGGGCTTGTTTTAATTCCATGGGGTGCGGGCAAACAAACTATGTTTGTCATTGTAGGAGCGACCGCATGTGGCATTGCTAACCGTACACAGTGTAATTAATCATATCCATGTCACCCTGAGCGAAGTCGAACGGGTCTCTTCGCCGCTTACCAATCATTCACTTGTCCTCTTTGCCCTCTTCGCCGCTCCGATACAATTCTCTTCCCCTCTTCATTCTTTGTCCGCAGACAAAAAAAGAACCGTTCCGCTGTCAAAAAGCGGAACGGTTTTTTATTGCCGGATTACCCGACTATTTTGCGTATTCGGTGCTGCGTAATTCTCTTATTACGTTGACCTTAATCTGTCCCGGGTATTCAAGCTCGCCCTCGATTTTCTTCGCGATTTCTTTCGCAAGGAAAATCGTCGCCGCGTCGTCTACCTGCTCGGGTTTGACCATAATTCTTACCTCGCGGCCCGCTTGAATAGCGAATGATTTCTCAACGCCCGGGAACGAGTTGGCGATACCCTCGAGCTTCTCAAGACGCTTGACATAATTCTCAAGCGACTCTCTGCGCGCGCCCGGACGGGCGCCCGAGATAGCGTCGGCGGCCTGAATCAGGACGGCCTCGATCGTAGTCGGCTCGATGTCGTTGTGGTGAGCCGCGATACAGTGAACGATCTCCTTGTTTTCCTTGTACTTCCTCGCAAGGTCCGCGCCTATCGTAATGTGCGTACCCTCGACCTCGTGATCTACCGCCTTGCCTATATCGTGCAACAGTCCGGCGCGCTTGCAAAGCGCGACGTCCGCGCCCAGCTCGACCGCCATAAGCCCCGCCAAATGCGCGACCTCCATTGAGTGCTTCAACACGTTCTGCCCGTAGCTTGTACGGAATTTGAGCCTGCCCAACAGCTTGACCAGCTCAGGATGAAGATTGTAGACGCCGGTATCGAACATAGCGTGCTCGCCGGATTCTTTGATCTGAATCTCAACCTCCTTGCGCGTTTTTTCGACGACCTCCTCGATCCTTGCGGGATGAATGCGCCCGTCGGCAATAAGCTTCTCCAAGGTGATACGGGCGACCTCGCGCCTTACCGGATCGAAGCCCGACAAAATCACGGCTTCCGGCGTATCGTCTATAATCAGGTCGATACCCGTAGCGTTCTCGAGCGCTCTGATATTCCTTCCCTCGCGCCCTATTATGCGACCCTTCATATCGTCGTTAGGAAGCGCGACTACGCTGACGGTTATTTCCGCGGCGTGGTCTGCGGCGCATCTTTGAATTGCAATACTGATAATGTTTTTGGCGCGTTTCTCCGCTTCCTCCTTGGCGGTGTTCTCGATATCGCGAATCAAAATAGCCGCGTCCTTTTGCGCCTCGCTCTCATACGCCGATATTAATTGCGCCTTTGCCTCGTCCTTAGTAAGCGCGGCGACCTTTTCTAGCTCGGCTAACATTCTGTTGTGAGCCTCGGCGACCTCCTCGCTCTTCTTGGCGATATCCGCTTCCTTTTGCTGTAGATTTTTTCTTGTCTGTTCGATTCCCTCGAGCTTTCTTTCGAGCGTTTCTTCTTTTTTGTCCAGGCTTTCTTCCTTCTGAACAAGCCTTTGTTCGTTGCGCTGAATTTCGCTTTTGCTTTCGCGGCGTTCTCTTTCGACGTCGCTGCGAAGCTTGTGAACCTCTTCCTTTGCCTCCAAAATTGCTTCTTTTCTTAGCGTCTTTGCCTCCGACATAGCCGACTCTTTAATCTTATCCGCCTCCGACCTGGCGTTGCCGATTTTACTTTGGGTAGCTTTTTTATTATAAAAGTATCCGCCGAAAAAACCTGCCGCGATGCCGACGAGCGGTAATACGATTACAAGTACTATTGCAAGCGGGTCCCATGCGGCTGCTAGCAAATGAACGCTTAGCATTAAATTGCTGTACATAATTACCTCCGTTTATTTAGTTGTCAATATCCGAAATCAGTGAAAACCATATTCACACAATAGCAAAACATTGCCGATTACAATTCTAGCAGATGAGACAAAAAATGTCAACTTATAATCAATGTTAAAATTTCACAAATGTAACAAAATATGAATTGTTAATTTTAAGAGGGCAAGATAAGGGCGAGCGATTATATTAGCAAGCGGCGCTCGAGTTTGTTTCGACTGCGCGACAGCATTGACAGAGAGGATTGTTTAATTTG
>JAITNT010000203.1 GCA_031290295.1 Clostridiales bacterium | reverse complement strand
GACGAAGCCGCAGGCGGAGCGAGCGCGCATTCGCGTCTGGGCGGCAAAAGTCCGACTGAATCGGATTAAGCAAGCAAGGCGGTAACGCCGAAGCGTAGCGCCGATTCACGTTTGGTCGGTATCGTTGGTCGGCTTATTCGGTTTCAAGCCTAATCAAGACGACGTAGCCTTTGGGGAGCATTACGCCAGCGGCGGGGATTTGGTTGATTACCGTACCGCTTTCGCCCGCAAGCTCGTATTGCAGACCCATGCCGTTAATCAGGGCGGCGGCTTGGGAGTAGGTCAAGCCCATAATATCGGGCATTTCTAACGTCGGGGCTAGGCTTGCGATATCCTCGGCAATATTGTCGGGCTTGATTTTTTTGTAGGTTAAAATTCTCTCAAAAATATATTTTGAGTAAGGTCCGCAAACGATGCTGCCGTAATATACGTAGCCGCTCGGTTCGTCCACGATGACAAGCACCGCATACTGCGGGTCGTCTGCGGGCGCGAAGCTTATAAAGCTCGATACATATTTGCCGCGGTTGATAACTCCGTCCGAATACTTCTGCGCCGTGCCCGTCTTGCCGCCTATACGGTACCCCGCCACCTGCGAGAGCTTGCCGCTGCCGGTTTTGACGACGCCCTCCAAAATCTCCCGCATTACGGCGCTCGTCTTTTCGCTTATTACGCGGCGCACCGTCGTAGGGTTAACTATAAGCGCGGTTTGACCGTCCGCGGAGGCAATCTCGCGTACAAAATACGGCTTCATGAGCTTGCCGCCGTTAACGACAGCGGACAGGCCGGTAATCAACTGAAGCGGCGTGCACGCCACCGCCTGACCGAAGCCGATACGCGCGAGGTCAACGTTTTTGACGGAACGCTCCGGCATGAGAATGCCGCGGCTCTCCCCCGCAAAGTCCACGCCCGTCTGCTCTCCGAACCCGAACGCTTGCAGATAATTATAGAATTTCTCCGTGCCGAGCCTCAACGCCAGATCCATAAATACGCTGTTGCAGGAGTTGTTTACGCCCTCCTGAAGCGTTTGCGAGCCGTGACCGTGGGTACGCCAGCACTTGATGCGCTGACCGTCCACTATGCGGTAGCCGGGGTCGAAGAACCTATCGGCGAGCGAGGTTTTGCCCTCCTCTAGAGCCGCCGAGGTTGTAAACACCTTAAAGGTAGAACCCGGCTCGTAAACGTCCACTATCATTTTGTTTTTGGTAAGGCTGTTGAGGAGCGCCATATTATCGCGCGGCGGATTATTCAGGTCGTAGGACGGGTAGGACGCCATTGCGGCGATCGCGCCCGTATTTACCTCCATAACGACAGCGGATGCGGACAGCGAGCCGTACTGCGCCTGCGCGTCCTTAACCGCGCGCTCCGCAAAGCGTTGTATTTCCGCGTCGATAGTAAGCGTGACGTTATAGCCGGGTATGGACGGGATATATTTGCCCGTGCTTTGGGGGATTTCGATGCCGCCCGCATCCGTTTCGGTGAGAACGCTGCCGTTAATTCCCTGTAAATACTTGTTGTAGTACGCTTCAAGTCCGGACTGACCGACGCCGTCCACATTAATGAAGCCCATAACCTGCGTAAGGAACTCGCCCTCGGCGTACCGGCGCGAAATGTCCTCCGAATAATAAACGCCGTCTAGCTTATTCAGGCGGATCGCGTCTACCGCGGCTTTGTCCGCTTGTCTTGCAAGCTTGACCTCGCTGACGCTCTTATTAAGCGCGGACAGCACCTCCTCGGACGAAAGTCCCAGTACGGCGGAAAGCACGTCGGCAACCTTGTTTTTGTCGGTCACGGCGCGGGGACGCACAAAGACGGAATACGAGCTGTAGCTCTCGGCAAGGATTTTGCCGTTAGTATCGAGAATATCGCCGCGCTTGGCGGTAGTCGGCAGATCGCGCGTCCACTGGTCGCCGGCGCGCGTCTGCAAGTCCCTGCCCTGCACAAGCTGTATATATATGAGCCGACCGCCCAAAATGCAAAAAATAAAGGTTACCGACAAAATCAATGCCAATAACCTTTTTTGTATACTTAACAGCGTATATTTGTTTGTTTTCAAACGGGACTACCCTCCGAATATATTACTGAACCAATCGCAAAACCGGTCGAACCAGCCTGTTACCTCGGTGTACTCCTGTTCGGGCGTTAACGGCAAAAGCTTTATGGATACGGGGATTCCCTCGGGAACCATGCCCAATTCCTCGGCTTTGTCCTTGACGGCGGCCGCGCTGTCAATATCGGCGAGCGCCTCTTCCTTGCCGATAATTTCCGCGTTCTTTTGACCTATAGATATCTGCAACGCCGCCGACGAATCCGAAATGCTCGATATGATAACTCCGGTTACCGCGACTAAGGCTATAAGCAGTACTATGACGGACGCGTAAATCGCAACCGTAAGCTTGACCTTTTTGGTAAGTACGAATTTGCCCGCCTCGGCCTTTTGCGCGGACGCCGATACGCGCTTGGGGGTAATCGTAGGTATAACGACCTTTTGCGGCTCAACCGCCTGCTCCGCGTACTGCATGGTGTTTTGGCTCGGCTGAAGCTCCGCCTCCGAGTACGGTTTGGACGGGGCGGTAACCGGCGCGGCGGTCGTATAGGGCTGCGCCTGCGAACGCTGTTGATAAGTGGTACCGCCGCCGAAATACGTATTGTCGTACTGGTTATACT
>JAITNT010000086.1 GCA_031290295.1 Clostridiales bacterium | reverse complement strand
AAGGGTAAATTAATTTATTTAATAGCTGCCGCCGTCATTATCGTTGAAATTATTGTTTCGGAGTTGATTTCACTCGCCATAATTGCCGCGACTTATCAATACACTCTCGCGGACGTGCTCGGCAATCCGGATGTACTCGGCGGCATTATTACCGATATCGCTTTGGGGCTTGTCCTTTCCGGCGCCGTATTCGGATATTATATTTTCGCCGCGAATAGAAAAAGCAAAGCCGATACTAATAATAAACAATTTATGCCCCTTGATAACCGGGGCGCCGACGTTCAACCGCAGAATACTACCGCGGGTCAGCCTTTCGGGTATAACGATAATCAAGCGGCGGTCGTGCCGATAGACCGTTTGGCGATTACGGAGGATAATACGGCGGAAAATACAGACAATGCGGATAATACTAAGACGGAATAATCGGTAAAGCGATTTGTGCGCGGCGGCGGAAGATAAGGAAAACCGGCAAGAGAATTGTATGGGGCGGTGAAAGCGGCGAAGAGATGTTTCGACTGCGCTCAACATGACATGGTTTTTGTTTTAATTGTATAGTGTACGGAAGAACAATGATAACCCGTACCGCAAGCGAGCGCGCATTCGCGTCTGGGCGGATAGTAAGCGGCGAAGAGATGTTTCGACTGCGCTCAACATGACATGGTTTTTGTTTTAATTGTATAGTGTACGGAAGAACAATGATAACCCGTACCGCAAGCGAGCGCCACGCGAAGCGCGCGAGCGACTTTTACCCGTACTATACGAGTACGCAGATAACCCGGATAAGACTATGCCGTTGAAGTCCGCCCGATTGCGAAATAGCGAGTCGAAGCCGCCGCTAAGGCGGCGGAGCGAGCGCGCATTCGCTCTGGGCGGCAAAAGTCCGACTGAATCGGATTAAGCAAGACAGCCGCCCGTAAAGGGCGGCTTGTCGCAGCGCCGATTCACGCTTGGTCGGCAAAAGTCCGCCCAAATGCGATAAAGCAAGTTGAGCGGTCGCTAGACCTGCGAACGAACGCGCATTCACTTATGAGCGGCTTAATGACCGTGAAGCTTTAGCGGGATCAGCCTATCGCTCGTCAACTCCCAAAAGCTCGTCTAAAGTAATTTGGTATAATCGGGCTAGTTTTATTAAATTTTCATATTCTGGGCGGGAAATATCATTCTCCCAGTCGCTTATGTTTGACTGATGAATTTGCAGATATTCCGCTAATTGCTTTTGGGTATATCCCGCAATTGTCCGATGTTCTCTAAAGAGTTTTCCAAATTCCATACTATAATTATTAAATAATATGTGCAATACCCTTGACAAATATGTGCAATGCCGATATAATTTATTATTAAATACAGGTGAATTTCATTAATAAGGGGTTATAGGATAATTATGTTCGAGGCAAAAACTAAAATCAACAAATATCAGCGCGATTTAATAGATCAAATCGCGGCACGCGGCTTCAGTGAAAACTATTCGGAAATCGAATCGCTTACCGGCACGCTGAACGCGGACAAGAAGAAATTAGATTCCAAAATAGCGATTTCATACGCGTTGAGAAACAAAAAGCAGAAAACGGTTCTTTATGCTATCTTTTTAAGCTTATTAATTTTAGATATTGTCGGATTTATTTTGGCTATCTACTTCAACGCAGCCGGACCTGACGGAATGCTTATCGGTTTTGCCGTTCCGCTCACTGTGTTTACTATAATCTTCGGCGCAAAACGAAGAAGGGCAAGCGGAGAAGCGCGTTATATCGAAAGGCTTTCCACCGCCGTTTCTATTGCGGAACACAAAATGACAGAATTACGAACCGCTAATATAGCTCAAACGAGAAACATTGCACCCAGCGACTTCGACGCGTATTGCAAGGAATTACAGATATGGGTAATTCGGCAAAAAACCGCGCGCGACGATATAATTAAAGAAATAACAAAATTGGAAGAGGAAGAAAGACCCATACAAAGACAGATTGATGCCGGTAAAAATAAGTACTTGAACGATTATGAAAAGCTGGCAAAAGCCATGCGTGAAGCCGTGCACGGCGCAGACGACGCATGGTTGCAACGTGAAATATGGGCAATTCACGACAAAAAAGCGCCGTTAACCGCCAAGTTGAAAGAAATTGAGGCGGAATTCTTGCCTTATATAAACGACTTGACCGCCGCGGTACATAACGCGTCCGCGACGGAACCCGGATTTGAGGATAGTATAGCAACACTGTGAACTATCGGAAGCATCGTTGCCGAAACATCCTTCGGGCGACTTGCACGGCGGCTTTGTCGACGACGCGCGGTTGGGCATCGGACGCGGCATTTGGTCAATTAATCATGCCGATACTGAACCGTCACATATGTATATTCACCATTTACTATTTTTCCATAGTTAACATCTAATATAGCTTTTCCGAATGTGTTTATAAATATCGGATCCGTATTATAAAAATTTACGTATGAATATGTGTTCTCTCCAATATCTAAATTTGATATTGAAAAATTATTTCTTTTTTCAAGAGTAATTCGTATGCTTATGGATTCAACAATCTCTTCCGGATTTACATACTCCCCAAGAAAGCTTTCTCCGGAATACCAATAATATCTGATTATTATATCAATTTCGTCACTCGATAAATCCCCCGTAAAATCGCCGCGCGCCGTTATGCTTCCATAAAACCTAACGATATTTGTCGGCGAAGCTCCTACCCAAGACAAATTTATTTCGGCGTTAAAAATTTCATTAACAAGCGGATGAGGACGTCCTTCCCCGGTGTTAGTCGGGATTTCTATATGATCGCTCCATCCCGCATATAAATTCATATTCCCTGCAGGTCTATATTCTACCCCGCATTCATCGACAACTTTATTTGCGCATTCTTTATCTAGATACCATCCGTCGAAAAACCAATTGTCTTTTTGGGGATCACTAATACCGCCGATTCCTTTATAATGCGTCCCCGCTCTATAAAGACCCGTATCGTTTGGAATTTCAACCTTATCGATATACTCACCGCTTATTGAATCGATAAGAGTCAGTTCTATTTTCTTTTGTCCTCCGCCGCAAGCGACAAAGCCTACGGAGCACAATAACATTGCGACAATTAAAAAACATAACCCAACTTTTTTCATAACGCTTTCCCCCAAGTATGTTTAATATAAACCTTTGTAATACAAAAGTCAATGCTTTTCACAATAAATTATGTTGCGGTTAAATCCCCGACAAATTTTCGCCGCAGTTGACCGCAGGCACCCTCTATTTCCGCGCCCACGGAGCGGCGAATTGTCACGGAGACGCCGGCTTCGGCGAGCGCGCAAAAAAACGCGCGGGCTTCGGCGGGGGTACAGGCGGTGTTTTTCAACGCGCCGGAGGCGTTAAGCATAATCAGGTTAACATGCGACGGGTAGCCTCTCGTAATGCGCGCAAGATTAGCGGCGTCCGCGGGCGACATATTCTCGCCTTTCAAAAGGACGTACTCATAAATAACGCGGCGGCCGGTCTTATCAAAATAATATTTCGCAGCGGAAATAAGCCTGTCTATAGAATAGGTCTTGGCTACGGGCATGTTTTTTCGGCGGGTCACATCGGTCGTCGCGTGCAGTGAAATCGTGAGGTTAACGCCCAATCCCTCCTCCGCAAGCCGTAAAATTTCGGGAACAAGTCCGCAGGTAGACAGTGAAATATTGCGTTGACCGATATTCAGGCTTTCGGGCGCGCTGACGGTTCGTATAAATTTGAGAACGTGGTCGTAATTGTCGAGCGGCTCGCCCATGCCCATAAGGACAAGATTCGTTACCGCGCGACCGTCGCACGTGCCGCCGAGATATTTGTTAACAGCGATAACCTCGCCGAGCATTTCGCCCGAGGACATATTCCTGACTAAGCCGTCCCGACCGCTCGCGCAGAAAGCGCAGCCCATGCGGCAGCCCACCTGCGTAGACAGGCACAGCGTCGTCCCATGCTCGTATACCATGCTTACGCCCTCGACGATGTTGCCGTCGCTAAGCCGGAATAAATATTTGCGCGTTCCGTCTTTCGCGGTCAAAACGTCTACAATTTGCGCGGGACGCGCGATGTACTCGTCGGCAAGCTTTGCCCTCAAATCAAGAGCTATGTTAGACATAGTACTATATTCTGCGTCCAAATTCAACCATTTATAAAGCTGTTTTGAACGAAAAGCGGGCAAATCCGCTAATAATCCGCGGATTTCAACAAGCGTATAGTCAAGCATTATTTTCTTCATACCGCCCCCCCCGTCATAGCTTACGCCTGAGCGCGGCTATAAAGAATCCGTCAGTACCGCCGATATCGGGCAGCAATTGAGCGCATCCGTCTATATCCGCAAAAGGCAACGGAAGCTCGATTTTTAGCTTCTCATATTCAGGATTATTCGCAAGCAGCTTATTCACGACGGCGGAATTCTCCTCATCAAACACCGTACAGGTGGAATAGACAAGCAGACCGCCCGGCTTCACGCATTCGGCGGACGCGGACAATATCTTATATTGCAACGCGGCGAGCGCGGAAATACTTTCCGCTTTGCGGTTAAGCCGAATATCCGGACGGGAGGAAAGAACACCCAATCCGCTGCACGGCACGTCGCAAAGCACTACGTCGAATATCTCCCTATCGAACTCGCGGACGACGGTCGCATCCCGTACCTCTACTCTTACATTCCGCGCGCCCGCCCGCGCCGCATAACTTTCGATCAGCGCCGCTCTGTGCGGATAAATATCGCAAGCGGTAATCTCCGCTTCAGGGTACAGCTCGGACAATAACACGGACTTACCTCCCGGCGCGGCGCAGGTATCGAGTATCGCGACGGGATTATCGGTATACGCCTCTATTACCGCACATACAAGCATAGAACCCTCGTTGTGCACAAAGAAACTGCCGTTTTTAGTATCGGAATTAAGTTTTTTTAGAGTACTATGCGTGACATAATAGCCTAGATTCGAGCGCTTATCAATCGAGAAGTCAAGTAATTCCTCGAATTTCACTGTTTCTATTTTACGGATATTCGGTCTGACGTGTATCCGTTTTTCGCTCTCCGTAAGCGCCGATAAAATCGATTCGGCGCGGTCGGCGCCGTAATCCCTTGTTAACCGCTTAACAATCCAAAGCGGCAGACTGCAGGTTACGGAAAGATATTTTTCGCGATCCTTTTTGTCGGGATAACGTACGGTCGCCGACTTACGCAGAACCGCGTTTACAAAGCCGCTTATTCCGCTTTTACCAAGAAGCTTGGCAAGCTCCACGGTGTTATTTATCGCCGCGTAATCGGGTATATCCATATACTTCAGCTGATACAAACCGATTTTGATAAGCACCGCGACGGACGGTTTGATTTTTTCGGTAAGCGCGGATATTATGTAATCGAATTCCTCGCTACGCTCAACCACGCCGGTGACGAGCCGCGTAACGTATGCGCGCTCGTCGTCCTCAATTGTTTCCGCGGTGTTGAGCAGAATATTTGCGAAGGCTCCCTTGCCGAAAATATCGGACAGCAAACGATAGACCTTTTTTAAGGTTTCCGCGTTATTCAAGTACCGTCCCCTCCGCGAGCCTATTGCCCGCCAAATACGCCCTCGCGCTCATTCTTTTGCCGCCGGGCGCGGTAAGCTCCGATATCTCGAGCGCGTCCGCCCCGCACCTCACCGTAAGACCGAATTTAGCGTCCGCCGTTATTACCGTTCCCGGCAATGTTTTTCCGCGATACGGCACAACGCCCGCCGTCCACAGCTTGCACGACCTGCCGCCGATTACGGCGGCGGCGGCGGGCCACGGATTAAGTCCGCGAATCAGATTGTTTATTTCAACGGCGGGACGCGCCCAATCAATCACGCCCAGCTCCTTTGTAATCATAGGATAGCGCGTGGCCTCCGATTCATCTTGCGGAACGCGGACGGCTCCGCCCGATTCAATCAAATCCAGCGCCTCGATAAGCGTCTCCGCGCCGAGGTGCGACAACGATTCCGTAAGCGTTCCGCCGGTATCGGCGGGATCTATCTCCGTTTCCCTGCATAGAATTATGTCGCCGGTATCCAGACCGATATCCGTCTGCATAATCGTAACACCCGTTTTCGTTTCGCCGTTTATAATCGCCCAGCGTATGGGCGCGGCGCCGCGGTACTTAGGCAATATCGAGGCGTGGACGTTGACGACGCCGTAAGGGCAAACATCAAGAATTTGGCGGCTTAAAATCTGCCCGTACGCGGCGGTAATCATAATGTCAGCGTTAAGCGACGACAAATCGCCCGCGCCCTCCGCGCTGATTTTATCGTATTGCAATACCCGCAAGCCGTTTTCCAGCGCAAGGTCCTTTACGGGCGAACCGCTCACACCGTGCCCGCGTCCGCGCGCTCTGTCCGGTTGCGTAACCACCGCCGCGATTTCATGACGACCGGCAATTAACGCCCTCATGACCGGAATTGCAAATTCGGGTGTTCCTAAAAAAATTACTCTCATATTACCTTATTTTATAACAAATTCACCGTTTTACATTCAAAAACCGAAGCAACTAACTGTACTATGCCACGCATAGTACCGCTAACTTATTTACTTTTCGTTCATTAACGGTCTGCCTTCCTCAAGCTTATCTACGTACAATATGCCGTCAAGGTGGTCGATTTCGTGACAAATAGCGCGGGCAAAGAGATCCTCGCCCTTGATTATGCACTTGTTGCCGCAACGGTCAAACGCTTCGAGCTTCACCGACTTAGGGCGGATCACATAGCCCTTTTTATTAGGAACGCTCAAGCAACCCTCGATTTCACTGACGGCTCCCGCAGTCTTCAATATTTTTGGGTTGACAAGCTCGACAATTCCTTGCCCTACGTCGATTACTACCACCCGCTTTAATATTCCGACTTGCGGCGCGGCAAGACCCGCGCCGTCGGCCTTGCGCATAGTTTCGACCATATCATCGAGAAGATCCGCGAGCTTAAAATCAAACTCGACGACCTCTTTTGACTTTTTGCGTAAAATTTCATCTCCGATTTTTACAACGCTTCTGATTGCCATACTGCAAACGCTTCCTTTCCTCTTATAAAATACTTTTGTTAAAAAGTTCAGCTTAAATTCTGCGGATTAAGCTCGGTAACACAAAAAACCGCAGAATCTCTATTCTTATCTACTATATTATATATGCGCGGGATAACCGTGTCAAGATTATTATCGGCAAGACGCATCAATATTTGTTGTCGGTGCTTGCCGGCAATTCTTTTGAGCGGCGCGCGCATAGCTTTGAAATATATGAAGCTATCCTTGTATTCTTCCGATATTTCCTTTATCCCGTCAAATATCCCGCGTAAATTGTCAAGACCCGTTTCCTCGTCGTCGCATTCCGTAAGAATACGCATAATAGTACAATAGGGCGGATATTTGGTTATCTCGCGGATATTCAACTCCTTGCGGAAGAAGCCCTTATAGTCGTTATTCAGCGCAAAGCGATAGACATAATGGCGCGGCGTATAGCTCTGAATTAATACCGTGCCTTCCTTCTCGTCGCGACCCGCCCTGCCTGAAACCTGCGTTATAAGCTGATAGGTGCGCTCCGCCGCCCTAAAGTCCGAAACGTGCAAACTCATATCCGCGTCCAGCACTCCGACCAGCGTTACGTTAGGAAAATCGTGCCCCTTTGCTATCATTTGCGTGCCGACAAGTACCTGAATTTCACCGCGTCCGAAAGCCGACAACAGGTTAATCATAGCGTCCTTGGTGCGTGTGGTATCGCGATCCATACGCGCGACCTTTACATTTGGAAGCATGGCGGTAATTTCCTTAGTAACGCGCTCCGTCCCTACCGCGCCCATGCGTATATGCTCGCTGCCGCATTCCGGACATCTGTCAAGAACATCCTCGCGCGCGCTGCAATAGTGACATTTAAGCACGTTTTCGTCCATGTGATATACCATGCTGACGTCGCAGTTAGGGCATTTTTTTACGAATCCGCACGAACGACACATCTGAAAGGAGGCGTACCCCCGTCTGTTGATATACAACATCGCTTGGTTGCCTTTCTTGACGCAGTCCTCGAGGCTCGCGCGCAACGCTCGGGAAAAAATACCGTTATTGCCCGTACGCATCTCGCCGCACATGTCGATAAGCTGCATTTTGGGAAGCGGCCGTTCATTGATGCGTTCAGTAAGCTCGACAAGCTTATATTCCCCTGCGGACGCTTTTAGATAACTGTCAATCGACGGCGTCGCGCTGCCGTAGACAAGCTTACAGGCGTTATATTTTCGCCTGAATTCCGCAATGTCGGCGGTAAAATACCGCGTGTTACTCTCCGAAAGGTAGCTAGGCTCGTGTTCCTCGTCTATTATGATTATGCCGAGGTTTTTGAGCGGCGCGAATATCGCGCTGCGCGCCCCCACGGCAATTTTAGCTTCCCCCCTCAAGCATCTGTGCCATTCGTCAAAGCGTTCGCCCGCGGATAAGCCGCTGTGCAAAAGAGCCACGTCCGACCCAAACCGTTCGCGAAAAATCCGCAAAACCTGCGGCGTGAGCGCGATCTCGGGTTCGAGCATAAT
>JAITNT010000161.1 GCA_031290295.1 Clostridiales bacterium | reverse complement strand
AAATGCCCGGGCTGAATATTATGCTTACCGTATACGCAAATTTAGACTAAGGGGAATCGTATGTTTATCGCTTTTATTGTTTTGGCAGCCGTCGCGGTCGCCGCGTCGCTTTTGTTTGCCTTGTACAATTATTACTCGGTAAAGAAGCTGAAAAGCGGCACGGCGGAAATGAACGAAATTGCCGGCGCAATCGCGGAAGGCTCGTCTGCGTTTATCGCGCATGAGTATAAGGTAATAGCGGTCGCGGCGGCGGCGGTCGCCGTCGTGCTTGCCGTCGTGCTCGACTGGCAATGCGCGGTCGCGTTCGTTCTCGGCACCGTGCTTTCGGGGCTTGCGGGCTTTATCGGCATGAAAATAGCCGTTATCGCCAACGTGCGCGTGGCTAACACCGCGCGGGAGCAGAAAAGCCTGGGTAAAACGCTCAAGGTCGCTTTTCGCGGCGGCAGCGTTATGGGGCTTTGCGTAGGCGGCTTTGCGTTGCTCGGGCTGCTGATTTGCTTCCTTATTTTCGGCAAGCTGATGGGACAGACCGACCCCGCTAATATCGCGGTCGTCCCTAACGGGCTGCTGAAGCTCAACTATATTCCGTTCACCATGGTTATTTCGTCCTACGCGCTCGGCTGCTCGCTCGTCGCTTTGTTTAACCGCATAGGCGGCGGTATTTTTACTAAGGCAGCCGATATGGGCGCGGATTTGGTCGGCAAAACCGAGGAGCATATTCCGGAGGACGATCCGCGCAACCCCGCGACTATCGCCGATAACGTAGGCGATAACGTAGGCGACGTGGCGGGCCTGGGGAGCGACCTTTTGGAAAGCTACGTCGGCGCGATTATCTCCAGCGTCATACTTGCCGCGTATACGTTTTTTACAAGTCAATTTGCAGCCGACCCCGGGAAGATAATTACGGAGAGCTTGCTTGAGAAGCTCTTGCTTTTTCCTATAACCTTTGCGGGCTTCGGTATTATCGCCTGCGTGCTCGGTATCTTGTACGTGCTGCTGCGCAAGCCGTCCGCGCATCCGCACACGGAATTAAATATCGCGCTGTGGACGTCCGCGGCGCTTATTATCGGCGGCGGCTGTCTGCTCTCGTGGCTCTTCTTTAAGGGCGAGGATTTGTCCGTTATCGGTTTCGCCGTCGGTTCGTTTTCGCCGTGGCTCGGGGCGGTAATCGGTATAGCCTGCGGAATAGTAATCGGACTGCTTGCGGAGTATTATACGAGCGCGGATCGAAAGCCCACGAGGGAGCTTGCAAAAATCACGACGGAGGGCACCGCGCTTACCATAACTAAGGGGCTTGCGCTCGGCATGAAAAGCTGCTTTCTCCCCGTAATCGTACTCGGTGTCAGCGTAGTAGGCGCGTACGCGGTCGCGGGCGTTTACGGCGTCGCCATGGCGGCGGTCGGAATGCTTTCGTTCGTTTCCGCAACGGTGTCGGTCGACACCTACGGTCCTATCGCGGATAACGCGGGCGGCATAAGCGAAATGAGCAACCTCGGCGACGACGTGCGTAAAATAACGGATAAGCTCGATTCCGTAGGCAACACCACCGCGGCGATAGGCAAGGGCTTCGCGATAGGCAGCGGCGCGCTTGCGGCGTTAAGCCTGTTGATTTCCTTTATGCACAGCCAGGTCGACGCAGGCTCGGCGGCGGGCTTCGAGGGCATACTGAATATAATTAACAGCTTCACCTTAGCGGGCGCGTTTATAGGCGGCGCGCTGCCGTTCTTTTTCTCCGGCATGCTCACCGACGCCGTCGCAAAGAGCGCGCGCTACATGGTGCAGGAGGTCAGACGGCAATTCCGGGAAAACCCCGGCATTCTTACCCGCGAGGTTCGCCCGGATTACAAAAGATGTATAAAGATTTCCGCGGCGGGCGCTATTAAGGAAATGAAAATGCCCGTTATTATCGCGCTCGCGACGCCGCTTCTGGGCGGCTTCCTGTTCGGCTCGGAGTTCGTAGGCGGCATTCTTATAGGCGCGACGATTACGGCGATAATGATGGCTATCTTTACCGCGAACGCGGGCGGCGCGTGGGACAACGCGAAAAAAGCGATCGAGCAAGGCGCGGTAGAGGGCGCCGGGAAGGGTACGCCCGCGCACGATTCCGCCGTTATCGGCGACACCGTAGGCGACCCCCTGAAGGACACCGTAGGACCGTCGCTCGATATTCTGATCAAAATCATGGCCACCGTTTCACTTATAGGCGTGTCGATTTTCGGGCAGTTCAATTTGCTCGCGTTGCTGGGATAAGGGAATAGAGGGCATTTACTTGTCCTCTTTCCACATCGCAATTCACTAAAAATCCTCCGCAACTAACAATTAAAAGCGTTAAAGCGTCCCATAACCCCCGTTTCGGGGGTTTTTGTTACCAATAAAATACAATATTGTGAAAGTTGCTTGATTTTTCCCGTACGATGTAGTAGACTTGTAACATGGAAACGGGTTCGGATTCATCCTTTGCCGGCTTTATGTCGGTATTAATGCTGAAGGAGCGCAAATATATGACGAAGATTGTTTTGGTCGTCATAGTTGCGCTATGCATGGAAATCCTCGACCTTGTAAGCACCCTGCTCGGGTCGCCGTTGGTGTATACGCTGTTTACTCCGTGGACGTTGCTTAAATTGCGTATTAATCCCGAGGCGGTCTTTCACGAAAGCTCCTTGCGCGCCTTTGCGGTGCTGGCGTTCGTACTGTATATACATTTTGAGACGGTGTTCGGCTCGTTGATTACTAAGGGCGACAATACGGTAGTTCGTT
>JAITNT010000055.1 GCA_031290295.1 Clostridiales bacterium | reverse complement strand
GAGAAAGTCCCATACTTAGAACCGACGCACGCGGACAACGGGGCTTTCGGCTTGAAGCCGTGGAAAACTCTCGGCGAGGTTATCGGCGATATGAACGGAGAGGAAGTCCACGCTCTTGATTTTCCCGAAAAGCGGCTTCGCTTTTATCGTATGCTTAAAGAGGGCGAAAACTGGCGCAACCTCTCGGAGGATATGCAAAAAGAAGCGATGGGAAAATCATATTATCTCGGCGGCGGAAAGACGGGTTTTTTCCGTCGACTATCCTTTGACAGACCCGCGCCCACTCTCGTTACGCATCCGGCTATGCCGGCGACCGACCTCTGCCACCCGACGGAGAACCGCCCTCTCAGCATTGAGGAATATAAGCGCATTCAGGAATTTCCCGATGATTGGACTATCTGCGGTTCGCTTGCGGAGCAGTACAAACAAGTCGGAAATGCCGTACCGATTAAACTCGGCGAAGCTATCGGTAGGGCTATCATAAATCACATGAACGGGGTGCCCCCGAAAGAAATAAAAGACTTTCCGTATTCTCGTTATAACGGTTGCACCGAAACGGAATGGGAAGCCAACATAAAAACCACTATAAACAAAACAAAAGGGCGCACTCGCAACGAGTCCGTCCAAACGTCTTTATTTGATTATATAGATTAAGCCTCCGTGATAATGTTAGGGTTCTGCGACACCACGTTTTGAATAAAGGCGAGATATCCCTCTTCGCTCATTGTACAAGGTTTTCCGCTGTATTCCGTGACCACCGCGTTCAATTTATCCCATTTATAGTCGGGGAGTTTCTCTCCGGCTTTTGTTTTTGTACCGAGGCGATACCATTTCCGAATATCGGTGTTTTTACGGATATAGCTACTTGAACTATTTTCGGTGTTGCTCTTATTCTTGATTTGCAAAAGCAAGGAGCCGTCACGCGAGGCAAAATCCACGGCGCGGAGTAGATTTCCGGAGCAATACAAAAAACCGTGCGCCGCAATAGCGGAGGCTATGTACTCCTCCAATAAATATCCTTGAGCGTTCTCCGCGCTCATAAAGAGATTGTGGGCAACGAGCAACTTCGCGACTTCCGTGTCCATCAATTTCTTTGCCGTCTTGACTATCCGTATCACGGACGGGTCGGACACCGAGCCTTTCGGTGAAGCCGTATGTGTCAGAGACGACCGTTCTTTCGCTCTCACATAGAGCAAAATCCACTTATCTATGTAAGCCCTATAGTCGCCCTCTCCCATAATCGATGGGAAAAGAGAAAGCCCCGCACTCTTAACCGCCACCCCAAAAATAGCTATCAAGTCGGCGTTGTCATTAACTACTTTGACCTTGCTGTCAAAATATGCTTTCAGCATTGCAACACTTACACCTGAACTTAAATCCATATATCAATCTCTCCTTTTGTTGAGAATGCTTAATTATAACATCTTTTTGATAAAAACACAAGAAATAAATGCAACAATGCAGGGCAACAATGGCGGTAGCCTTTTCCGTCTGTGAAGCATTTATCAAGCGCTTGATACCCGCCTGTTTATCTGTTTTATATGCTGAATGTGTATGCCTATATGCCCCACGCCTAAAATGACAATCGATGCGATAAGCCATATAACTTTTCCGTATATTCCGAGCAACAAAAAAGCAAAGACGGGCAAGCTCGCAAGCGGTACGGGAATAAACAATAACCGACCGTAAAATGTTTTAAGACTTGGTTTTATAAAATACCTTATCCATGCCGCCTCGTATAAAAGCATCAAAACCGCCGAGAATATTAACCATGCCGTCCAAGCCGTGAACTCCGTCGGGTTATAGTCGCAAAATATGAGCGCGGTTCCCACCACCAAAACCTGCCCCACTCGCTCGAAAACAAGCAAAACCTTGTTTTCATTTTTTGCAAGCTCCGCATATCCGGTCGGCTGTTTTTTCGTCCACAATATGTTTGGGACAAATAGCATCAATAAATATACAAGCCCTATGTATGAAAACCCGAATGTTCCCATCATTTTTGTAAATTTGCCTCTATTGCTTTTTTAGTATACTCTAAAATTATAAATTTTTTAAGTTAATAACCATACTCCTTCATTTTATCCGCAAACCGTTTGCCGCCCCGTCGTCAACAGTTTCGCGCGTCCTCGCTTTCGCCCACAATGCTTTAAATAACCTCATACCGCCTCGAACCCGCGTGACGGGCGGCGGGGACGGCGGGGGAGGCTGTCAACGGGTTGCGGAAACGGGTTTGCGGTCAAAATGGGCTGCGGTCAACTACGGGTTGTGGCGGCGGTCAACCGGCTACGCTCAACGGACGGCGGTCAACCATACAAGCTACGGTCAACGGGCTGGGACGGCGGGCGGTCAACGGTCAACGTGCGTCGCTCAACGGCTCGCGCCCTCGTCGCCACCCCGCGCTCCTATTTTATGACCCTGATTTTTACAACCTCGCCTATGTTATGCAGCTTTTTCTCCGCGGCGGCGGGCAGCTCGGTATCGAGGTCTAATATCGTATACGCCCAGTCGCCCTGACTTTTGCTAAGCATATTTTCGATATTTATCTTTTCGCCGCCGACTATTTCTGTCATACGGCTCAGCACATTTTTTATATTTTTATGAAAAACCGCCGCTCTGCATTTGCCGGTGCGCGGCATACTCGAATTTGGAAAATTTACGCTGTTTACGATATTGCCGTTTTCGATATAGTCCACAAGCTGTTTTGCCGCCATTACTGCGCAGTTGTCCTCCGCCTCGGCGGTAGACGCGCCCAAATGCGGAATACAAACGATATTTTCTTTGTTTAAAATTTCGTCGTTTGGAAAATCCGTGACGTAACGCCCCGCCTTGCCGGCTTTTATCGCCGCCGTCAAGTCCGCCGCCTTTACGATTTCGCCGCGCGACATATTGACGATGCAAACGCCGTTTTTCATTTTATTAAACGCCGCCGCGTCCAACATACCCTTCGATTGGTCGTTTAGCGGAATATGCAGCGTTATAAAATCGCTTTCGCCGTAAATCGCGTTTACGTCGTCGGCACGCTTTACGCTGTTGTTTAAATTCCACGCGCCCTCTACGGATATAAACGGGTCGTAGCCGATTACGTTCATACCGAGGTCGACGGCGGTGTTTGCAACCTTTGCGCCTATTACGCCCAAGCCGATTACGCCCAAGGTCTTGCCCAACAGCTCGCCGCCGCCGAACGCGCCCTTGCCCGCCTCAACCTTGACGGACACCTCCTTGCCCAAACCGCTAAGGGTTTTTGTCCACTCGATGCCCTCCGCGATTTTGCGGCAGGACAGCAGCAGGGCGCAAATTACTAACTCCTTGACGGCGTTGGCGTTGGCGCCGGGAGTGTTAAACACCACTATGCCCTTTTCGGCGTACTTAGCCGACGGAATATTGTTTGTGCCCGCGCCCGCCCGCGCAACCGCAAGCACGCTCTCGGGCAGCGCGTATTCGTGCATAGCCGCGCTCCTCAGCATTATGCCTACGGGCTGCTTGCTTTCCTTAACCAACTTGTATTTGCCCCCCAAAACCTTATCCGCTACGGGGCTTATTTCGTTTAACTTTAAGATATCCATATTATTTATT
>JAITNT010000054.1 GCA_031290295.1 Clostridiales bacterium | reverse complement strand
CGTCGGCCGATAACAATACCAAACGGCTCGTCAATATCCGCTTTGCGCCGCAGACCGCGGAAGCGGTTCGTTTGGAGCTTATCGCCGCGTGGGGCGGCGGCCGCGCCAACGTTTATTCGATCGACATAATTTAGCCTAGGCAGAGAAAGAAGTATAGGGTATGATTTCGCACGAAAAGAGACTTATTATTGCGAACTGTATGCGAACGGCGGCGGCGGCTTTCGGCGGCTACTTTGTGGCTAAATGGACAATCGGGTTTGACGACGCGCTTCAAAAATTTGTTCTGCAATTTTTGACGCAGATTATTCCGCACGTCGTCATTTACTATGTGATGCTGAAGCTTGCCTCCAAAATACGTATTTCGTATATATTCGGAATTTCCATGATATTTACGCTGCTCGCGTATCTAGCGTTTTTTTTGCTTGCTTATGCGGGCAGCGCGCTATACGCTAATATAGTTTACGGCTTTCTGTCCGGGCTTGCGGGCGGCACATACTGGTGCAGTTATAACAATATCGTTCTCAACAATATCCGCGAGGGTACACGCCGCAAATATCTTTCCGTTAACGGCGCGGGAACGCTGGCTTTCTCGGTGGGCGCGCCCGCGGTGATGTCGGTTATAGTGCTTATTTTCGGGCAGACGGTCAATATCCCGCCGATAGTTTATAATGTGTTTTTCGGCGCGGCGGCGGCGTTTATTTTAGCTGCCGGAATAATAGCCTTTACTATCCGCCTTGAAAAATATCCCGTACCCTTCAAGCTGAAAGGCAAGTTTTTTTCCCGTGCGGACAAGGAGTGGAACAGTATGCTTTTGTACAGTTATTTTTCGGGGGCGGTGTCCGGCGTATCGGGTTCGATAGCTATAATTTTTTTGATGATGTTCGCCGCTTATTCGCAGTCGGTTTATTTAATCGCGTTGAGCGCGTCCATACTTGTTTCATCGTTAGCAAGCTATCTATTTAAGAGCCTTAAACTCAAGAACAGGACGTTTTACATTCTTATCATCGCGCTGGAAGCCGCCGTTTATATTGCGGCGGGCTTTGTGTACGGGGTGACAATCCCCTTGATTTTCTGTATACTGTTCATGTTAGTCAAAACCGTGACGGAGAATTTGCGTTTGCCGCTCGAGATTATATGCCATACTAAGCTGATAACCAAGTATAAGGCCGCCGAAAGCAATATATCCGCAAGATACTTTGTGCGCGAGTTGTTTATTATAGCGGGCAGATTTACTTCCGCCGCGGCGATACTTACCGCGGGTATTTTTATCGCGGAGAAAAGCAGAATATTGCTAGCCGCGTTTTTAGGCTTTGTGCTTGCAAATATACCGGCGGTAATTTTTTATCTAAAGCTAAAGGACGTACCCGCGGAAGCGGGCGCGTCCGTTATTAACACAAACGACGCACCGAACGTGCTTACGGCGGATAACGTAAGGGAGGATGTATAAATGAAAAAGCTTCAAATAATATTAGATACCGATATAGGCGACGACATCGACGACGTGTGGGCGCTCAATCTGCTTTTGGCGGACCCTCTTTTCGATGTGAAGCTGATCAGCGTTTGCTATTCGGATACGGATTATAAACTGCAAATTGTACGGGACATACTGGAACGGTCGAATAACGGGCATATACCGCTCGCCGCAGGAACCGAGAAATATAACGGCGGAAGAACGCCTCATTCGTATAGGTTCGTTTCGGCGTCGCCGGTCAAAGCCCCGCCGTCCGTTGAAGCTATCGCCAAGACGGTAAGCGGGGGCGCGGCGACCGACATAGTCGCGATAGGACCTCTCACTAACGTTGCGGAGTTTGTCACGGCGTACCCGGAATTAAAGGACAAGTGCCGAATTATTATTATGGGCGGCAGCGTGTATCGGGGGTATATCAATCAGACCGCCCCTTGCGTCGAGTTTAACCTTGAATGCGACGCTGCCGCCGCCGTTAAGGTGTTTACCTCGGATTTTAAGCTGATCGTTGCGCCGCTTGACGTTTGCCGGGATTTTATTATAGACGGCGAATATTATCAAAGGATTAAAAATTCCGACGGCGCACACGCAAAAATTGTGATCGACTATTATACGGAGTGGTGGATAAAATATGTCGGCGGCGCGATAAAGTATGACGTAAATATTTCCGGCGGTATCTTGTATGATTTGCTGCCCGTATTGTATTTATCTAATCCTGACGAATTTTTGACTGAGGAGTTGCCTATTGTCTGCGACGAAAGCGGCTTCCTCACGGTTAATTCGAAGGGCAAACGCATTACGGCGCTGTTAAAACTGAAGAACAAAACCAAAATGTATGAGTTAGTTGCGGATCGGCTGTGTAAGGGTGAAAATTAATGTTTTGCGTTGTAATCCTTGCCGTCATAGGCGGTTATCAAAAATTCCTTGACAACTAAAATTTCGGGCAATTCGCCGACCGCTGTTTTTTGTTTTATCTACTTAATCTCCCTCATTATTTTAATTGTTTCCGCGAGCACCTCGATAATTTTTTGATAATGAGATAAATCATTAAATGTCAGCGTTCTGCCTTTCCTATATTTCAGCCAGCTTTGCAAGGGCTGATATCCGCCGACAAAAAACTCCCAAACGCCGACCGGTACATCGTCAAAATATTGTGTGTCATTTATATAAATTTTGTTGTCAATTTTGTTGTATTTGTCAACTATATTATTGCCGCCGACCTCGTATTTTGTTGTAATTGCCGGCACGGTTTCCATTAAATGAAGCTTTCTTAATTTTGTACCGAAATCAACGTATCTATTGAATTCTTTATCGTCTTTTGGATACGGCACACGCGGAAAATCAATCTTTAATTGTTCCGCGAATTTTGCCCTATATGCCGGGCTGTGCAAATAACCGTAAATATAATCAAAAACTTGCTCCGGCGTCGGAGTAAAATCAATTATATCGGTAATTTGTTTAACAATTTCCGCATTTAAGTTTGGTATTTTTTCTACCGCGCCCATTGCTTCGGCGTAAAGATATAACGGGGCAACGGATTCCGCTCCTTGCATGCCCGGACATGTCCAATAACGCCTGTCTGCAATTGTGTTCGTAATAAAAACGGGGGCGGTATTATTTGGAAACCCGCGTTTGAACACCAATGCAATATTGCCGTTGTTCAATAAGTGTTTCATAGTATCATATCTTGCCCTGCCTATTTTGCCCAAATCATAATCGATGAAACGCTTATCAAATAATCTATAAGCAATAGTTTTGCATGAAGGCGTATTAAACTTTTGAAAACTTATTAACTCATTGTCGTTGTCCGTTTGAACGCCGCTGTTTTTCAGAATAAATGCTTCCGTCAGAGAAATTCCTTTTTCATATTCCGCTTTATTTGTATTATCTTTTGGAATAAAAAAATAATTCGGTTCGGTTAAATTTACTTTGGCGAAATCAATTTTATCAACGGTATTTTCGTCTAAAAATGCGAATTTATCTTTTCTTAAACCGTAAATATCCTTATAAAAAACTTCCGCAAGAGAAGCTTTTCTTTTGCCGTTTTTAATAAAAATTGTTATTGCCGTGCCTTGTTGTATGTTAAATACATTTTCGTCTTTATCGCCGCTCGGCGATTTTTCTTTTTTAAGTGAATTACCGTGCAGGTTAATTGTATAAACCTTATCAAAGGTATTTAATAAGTGCCAGCGCATACCCCTGAACGTAGGGTTTTCTAAAAATCCGTTATTTGTAATAAAGCCGATAATACCATAGTTATTTTTCTCAATATAACTTTCCGCCAAACGAATAAACTTTACATAATCGTCATTTATGCATTTCGGGTTGCGTTCTTTAAGCTTCCCGCCGGTCGGCTCACGTTTATATGCTTCAAGTAATTTAAGAATAGGCGCACCTTTATTTGTTGAATTAACATTGTAAGGAGGATTGCCGATAACGCACATAATGGGGTTGTTGCTTTTTATTTCGTTCGCTTCCCGCGCTTCGTTTGAAAAGAATTGCAAGAATAACGGTAATATTTCGTCATTTGCGGGTTCAAGGGCGTCGGTTAAATAAATTCCAAGCCGCTTATCCGGAAGCGTGCAGCCTGTGCTTTCTAACGCAAAGCCAAGTTTCAGGTGCGCCATAGAATAACTTGCCATCATTATTTCAAAGCCGTGCAAGCGTGGAATTAAATGCTCGGCAACATAACTGTTCCACATTGCTTTTCGGTTCTTAAATCTGTCTGCAATAAGCTCGATAACCGCCGTTGGAAAAGTACCCGTTCCGCAAGCAGGGTCAAGCACTTCGACTTTATGAAAAGTTTTCTCAACTAAAAGCTCTTGCCCATAATTTGTTTTACGCTTATCCCGCTCAACACCGATCTGTCCGTTAATTTGTTTTGTTATTGTAGAATAATCCGCCAAACCGTCGACAATCTCGAATTCATTTTTAAGAACATAATCAACCGAGCGAACAATAAAATCAACAACGGATTTTGGAGTATAATAAACGCCGTTTTCTTTTCGTTTTTTAGGGTCAAATTCTTTTAGAAAGGTTTCATAAAAATGCAAAATAGGGTCGTTCAAACCCGTTGTTTTTCCATATTCTGCAAAAATCTTTTTGACGTCGGTAAATCTAAACATTTCTGCAAGGTCGTCAATTATCCAAGTAATGCTGTCGTCATTATCTTCACTTGCAACAAACCTAAACAAATTTCTTAAAAAGGGGTTTGATTTTGGTATAAGTGTTTCGGCTTCGCGTTTAGAAAAAGTTTCGGGTGAGTTATCGTGCATGCGTGCCACAAGTAAACCGTAGGCGATTGTTTGTGAATATATATCGCAAAAATCTTTTTCCCTTATATCTCTGATAAGCATTCTGTCAAAAACCTGCAATTGGTTTTTTAACGATTGACTGCCGGAATATAGAGACCTTTCCATAGCGTCGGTAAGTAATCTGCTTTTACTTGCCATAATGCGTGCAAGCTTATCCGCCGAAGTAACCGTAATAACCTTTGCGCTATAAAAACCGTCTAACAAGTCTATAAAATGTTGCACGTTTTCATTTATAATTTTAATACCCTTGCAGTTTATTTCCGCGATTGTTGCAGTACCGACTTGTTCCGCATTCCTAAAGAATATAAATTCTAAACAGTTTGTATAGATTAAATTATTAAGCGCCGGTATAAAACGCTCTTGTTGTTCTTTATCGTGTCCTTTTAGGTTATGTAAATCAACGGGTATATCCTTTGCTTCAATGTGTCCTATAACAACATTGCTTTTTGTAATAACAAAATCCGGCGCTCCGCACTCAACCCGTTTAGGCTCGTTTTGAGCGTAAAAACTCGGCGCAAAAGAATTAAAAAGATTTTTTATTGCATCTCTGTACGAATGTTCGGTCGTATTTCCGTGCTTAAATATTTCATTAACATTTTGCACATATTCCTTAACAATGGTTTGTTTATCCATTTGTCTTGTCCTTTGTTCCGTTTATATGTTAAACATTCTAACATATTTTGTTGAAAAATGAAAGGTAAACGATACAACTTAACTCGCAAAGCTGTAATTCCCGGAAGAAGCCCGCAGAAAAAGCGGGGCTTATTTTGTTGACTTTTTGCTTCTAAAGCGGCATTATTATAAGAAAGAAAGCGGACGCAAAAAAAAGCGCGGGCGAAACGGCGTTGCGCGTGACGGAAGAGGAAAAGCGCGCCGTATAAAACTAAAACGAGGGGTAAGCGGAATGCCTAAGATTACGGTAGTCGGGTCATTTGTTATGGATATGGTCGCAAGCGTGGAGGAATTCCCGCTTGCGGGACAAACTGTTCTCGGGCGCAGTCTGCGTGTGTATCCCGGCGGCAAGGGCGCTAATCAATGCGTGGCGGCGGCGCGGCTGGGTGCGCAAACCGCCATGATCGGTATGGTCGGTTCGGACGGAAACGGAAAGACGTTTTTGGAGCTTTTTCAAGAAGAGGGTATCGACTGCGCCAACGTTTTTGTAACGGAGAAGGAACCTACCGCTATCGCGCAGATTCAAATCAATGCGGCGGCGGAAAATAAAATTGTGGTGATACCCTCAGCGAACTTCGTTTTCGGAGAGCGGGAGTGGCGGCAATGCGAAAAAGCGATTAAGGAATCCGCCGTAGTGATTATGCAGATGGAGCTGAATCCCGGCATAACGGAGGAGATTATCCGTACCTGCGCGCGGCTTTCCGTGCCGGTTGTTTTGAATCCGGCGCCGGCGAGGAATATTTCCGGCGAGGTTTTGGGGCTTGCCACATATGTGACGCCCAACGAAACGGAGCTCGAGCTGTTGACGGGTATGCCCACGGACACGGAGGAAAATATTTACAAAGCGGCGGGCAAGCTTTTGTCGTTCGGCGTTCGCGCGGTAGTCGCAACGCTCGGCAAACGCGGGGCACTCGTCGCCGACGCTCACGGAAAGCGCATAATACCCGGGTATACCGTCAAGGTAGTAGACACGGTCGCGGCGGGCGACAGCTTCAACGGCGCTCTTGCAAAGTGCATTACGGAGGGTAAAAGCTTAGACGAAGCCGTGCGGTACGCCAATGCGGTAGGGGCGCTGACGGTAAGCAAGCAGGGAGCGATACCCTCGTTGCCTACCGCCGCGGAGGTCGAGGCTTTTATCAAGGCGCGCGCTTAAATTTTTTTCAGACCCTAAAAACGCCGGTTAAATCTGCCGTTGCAACGTCGTTTACCGCGGCAGATTTAGTCGGCGGCGTTCATTTTACAAGATTTTTCTTTTTTCGACAAAAAACGACAAAACTCGACGAAAAGCGCATGGAATATTTTTGTAAAACCCTGTATTTTTCTATGCTTTTTTGCGGAAAGGTGTTATAATTCAGTCGTTCTTACCTAAGAAATATTTGGTAAAATATGGAACGCAAATCTTCCGTTGGAGGGGAGAAACTATGGGCAAACTCAAGGTTGGTATTATTGAGTATGACGAACAAACAAGACGCGACTTGCTGGGCTACTTTGCGGGGAGGGGATATGAGGTCTGCTTTGCTGCGGACGACGGGCAGTCGGGCGCGGCGCTTGCCGAAAGAAGCAAGCCCGACGCGTTGGTAATGGACGTCATGATGCCGGGCCGCGACGGCTCGGAGGTCGTAGAGCGGTTGCGGCAGAACGGGTTTTCCGCAAAAATACTGGTGTTTTCCGCGCTCGGTCAAGAGGCCTGCGTAACCAGAGCGTTTAGGCGCGGCGCGTCGTATTCCGTGGCTAAGCTTGTCGGAGCGGGAACGCCCGAAAGCGGACTGCCGGGGACAACTGACGCTAAATTACCCGTTATGGAGGTAAAAAATAAAGAAAGTGTAAGACGCGAATACGTACGCCTTGCGGACACCTCGAAGCTTACGGGCGGAATGAGCTTGGAGGAGGAGCTTGCGAATATTTTCATTTCCGTAGGTATTCCCGCGAATATTATGGGCTATAGATTTCTGCGGGAGGGAATACGACTGGCGGTAGAAACGCCCGATATCGTGAACGCAATTACAAAGAAGCTGTACCCGCTGGTGGCGGAGCGTTTCGGGACGACGGGCTCAAAGGTAGAGCGCGCGATCCGTCATGCAATCGAGGTCGCGTGGAACCGCGGGAAGCTTGAAAACATCAACGCCCTGTTCGGGGTCAGCGTCTATTCGCATAACGAAAAGCCCACTAACAGCGAGTTTATCGCCTTGATCGCCGATAAGCTGCTGATAGAAAGGACGCGTTATTCCGACAAGGGCAGAGGGATATCCGCAGAAAACCCCGCCTAGGTCGGCAAGCTGTATCGCGCCGCAAAGCGGTAAGGTGGATAGGGCAAGTATTATCTCAGCAAGCGGCGAAGAGATGTTTCGACTGCGCTCAACATGACATTGATAGAGTGAATTGTATCGAGGCGGTGAAAGCGGCGAAGCGGGTCCGGATTGCCACACATCGGCTTCGCCTCGTTCGCAATGACGGGTAGGGCTTGTTTGTTTATTTGCATGATTAATTGCTTATCTGCGATTGAAAGTTACTCTATTGCTCTGCTGCATGAAAACGGCAGGTCTTGTATTAGCAAGGCTTGCCGTTTTGCGTGCTGCGGACCAAGCCGACGGTACGGTTTTTCCGCCCTTGCTTACCTAACATACGGGCTTTAGAGCCGAGCGGCGAACGCAGGTATTTAAGCATATTTACCCGTTTGAAAATCCGTCGCGTTTGCGTAATTACGGGTGCAATATTTTTAAGGTTTTGGGCAAGATAGCATAGACAACTCAAGAATTGTTGTGTTATATTATATATACGCAGAGACTAGAAAATGAGTGTTATTACTGTATAAAGAGGTGGTTTCATGGTTCGTTTCGGAATTATCGGTTGCGGCGTTATTGCGCCGTATCATGCCCGCGCCATTGAAAAAGCGTCGGATGCCGCGCTTGTCGCCGTATGCGACATTATTAAGGATAAGGCGGCGGCGTTTTCTCAGAAATTCGGCAATCCCAGAATTTATCAAAACTATAAAAAATTGCTTTCCGATTCCGACGTGGATGCGGTCTGCATTTGCACGCCGTCCGGTATGCACGGCAAGATGTGCATAGATGCGGCTAAGGCGGGCAAACACATTTTGTGCGAAAAGCCCATGGAAATCACCAAAGCCAAGCTCGATAAGGTGATTGCCGAGGTAGAAAAAACCGGCGTTAAAATGGCGTGCGTGTTCCAACGGCGTATGCAGGCAAACCCCATGCGCGTAAAAGCCGCCTTAGAGCGCGGCGAGTTCGGCAAGGTGCTGTTTGCAGACGCGTATCTCAAATATTACCGTTCGCCGGAGTACTACAAGAGCGCGGATTGGCGCGCTACGTGGGAGTTAGACGGCGGCGGCGCGTTGATGAATCAGGGCGTCCACGGCATAGACCTCATATCGTGGTTTATGGGCGGCGTGGACAGCGTATTCGGCATCGCCAGAACGCAAACGCACGATATCGAGGTAGAGGACGTGGCGGTAGCCGCCGTCAAGTACAAAAACGGAGCTATCGGCGTTATCGAGGGCAGTACCTGCGCTTATCCCGCACAGGACACGCGCTTTGAAATCCACTGCGAAAAGGGCACTATCGTTTTTTCCGACGCGGGTATTATACAGTGGGCGCGCATGGGCGAGCCGGAGGAAAAGCTGGCGCAGGAGAAGTCTGAATGCGCTCCCGGCAACGATCCTACCGCTATCGGCGCGCTGTCGCATCTGCCCATTATACGCGATTTGACGGACAGCATAGAGCGCGATCGCCCGCCCGCCGTCACCCCGCGCGAGGGCAGAAAGGCCGTGGACACAATATTAGCAATTTATAAATCCTCGCAAACGGGGAAAGAGGTGAAGTTATGAAAAGAAAACTGTTCCAAGCCCTTGCCCTTTGCTTAGCGGGGCTGTGCGCTTCCGCGGCGCTTTTTGGTTGTTCCCGTAATAACGGCGGTACCGACGCGGAGCCGCTGGACACCACGCGCACGCAGCTGTATGTGTTTAACTACAACGGCGGCGTGGGGACGGACTGGCTGCGCGCTACTAAGGCCGCTTTCGAGGAAAGGTACAAGGAGCAATCCTTTCAGGAAGGCAAAAAGGGCGTGCAGATTATCATCGACGCGCAGAAAATCAACGGCGTAAGTCAGATAACATCGGTAGCCGCCAGCCCCAACGAGGTGATTTTTAACGAGTTTATCCGCTACAACGACTGGGTGTCGCAAGGCAAATTTCTGGACATCTCGGACATTGTGACGGCGGTCAACGAGGACGGCAAGACGATCCAAAGCAAGCTCAACGCCGACCAAAACGCATGGCTCACCGTGCACGGCGGTAAGTACTACGCGCTGCCGCACTACGAGGTATTCCGCGGAGTTACCTACGATATGGACTTATTCGAGTCCAAAAAGCTGTATTTTGCCGATAACACCGAGTACGGCGACTTCATTCTGCAAGCTGCGCAGAAGAAATCCAAGGGTCCCGACGGGCAGTACGACACCGCGGACGACGGTATGCCCGCCACTATAGTGGATTTTTTCAAGCTTCTTGACCACATGGTGGACAGCAACGTGACTCCGTTTGTGTGGACGGGCAAGTATCCCGCTTATTCGCTGTTTTTACAGTATGCGCTGTTAGATACGTATGCGGGCGCGGAGGAAGCGCGGTTGCAGTACTCCTTCGGCGTCGGTTCGTCTAATCCCACCGCCAAGGTGGTTACGGGCTTTTCCGGCGGGCAACCGGTTACGGAGGACGTAACAATCAGCGAGGCTACCGGTTACAATATCCCGCAGACGCTTGCCAAGTACCGCGCCGTCGAGCTTATATATAAAATGCTGTCTAAATCCGCGTACTACCTTGTGGACAGCACGTCCAACATGACGTTCTCCAACCTGGACGCGCAACAAAAGTTCATTTTCTCGAAGCTGGAAAACAAGCCCATCGCCATGCTCCTAGACGGCACGTTTTGGGAGAACGAGGCTAAGGACGCGTTCAAGCTGTCCGAGGAGGCGTTCGGCGACCGAGCCAAAAACCGCAGGTTTGGCTGGATGCCTATGCCCGCGGCATACGACGACGCCGAGCTTGCCCAAAAGGGCTACGGCACGCAGGTGCTCAACGACTACGTGAACGCGTTCTGCGGCATCAACGCGAACATCAACGCCGCCAAGATCGAGTTGGCAAAGTTGTTCGTCAAGTTCTGCTACACGGACGCAGGTTTGAATATCTTTACCAAATCCACGGGTATGCGCAAGGGTCTGGAGTACGAGCTTACCGCGGATACGCTTGCCGCCACGACGGACTTTGGCAGACAGCTGTCGCAGTTGCGCGACGAAGGCACGGTTATTTCCATGCACTCCACAAGCGAGCTTTTACTTAACTTTGAAACCGACTTCACCGCATACGAGTCGGTATGGGGCAGTAACTACGCGGGTCAGCAGTATCAGTACCCCGTCAACGCGTTCAAGGCTAACGCCAAGGATCCGATAACGTATTTCCAAGGTATGCGCATAACCCCGAGCGAATGGACGACGCGCTACGGCGTGATTATTAACAAATAGCGGTTATCGACCAAGGCGCGGGCGTTCATTATACGAGGCGGCAATTACGGTAAAAAGAATAGGTGTAAGGGTGCGAACATGTCCGATGAAGTCAAAAAACGCAGTTTCATGACGCGCAAGCGCAGACGGCTGATATTCTACGTCAGCATCGTCGCGCTACCCGTTTTGCAATTCTGCGTTTTTTATATCGGCGTGAACTTTAATTCTATTCTCTTAGCGTTTCGGCGGTACGACATGCTGCAGGGCAAGTATTTGTTTTACGGCATGGAAAACTTCACCCGGTTTTTTCTCGACTTTAAGGAAAAGCAATATTTAGGAGCCGCCGTCCGCAATTCGCTTTTGATGTACGCCGTCAGTCTGTCTACCATGGTGATCGCCACTTTCTTTTCGTATTACATCTATAAGAAGAAACGCTTTTCTATGTTCTTCAAAATAATGCTGTTCTTCCCGCACATCGTGTCGTCTATCACGCTCGTGCTGATGTTTTTGTACTTTACGGAAAACGCCTACCCGGAGCTTGTAGAAAAGGTGTTCGGGCTTGCCAGACCCGCGGGGCTTGTGTCCGATCCGCAAACCGTTAAGGGCACTATCCTGTTCTTCTGTATGTGGACGGGCATGGGGACGTCGGTTCTCATGTTTTCCGGCTCTATGAGCGGCATAAACGATTCCGTTACCGAGGCCGCCAAGCTGGACGGCTGCGGGTATATACGCGAATACTGGCACATCGTTTTGCCTATGATTTACCCCACGCTGGTGACGTTCATCGTAGTAGGTGTGGCGGGTATTTTTACCCACCAAATGGCGTTGTTCAGCTTTTTCGGCACGGAAGCGGAATACGCGCTGTATACCTTCGGGTATTTCCTCTATCGCGGCATCAAAACCGCCACCGTGTCCGGATACCCGTATCTTTCGGCGGCGGGTCTGGTGTTGACGTTTGTGGCGGTGCCGCTGACTATGATTGTACGGAAGCTGCTGAACCGTTTCGGTCCGCGTACGGAATAGGGGGAGGGAGAATGGAGCGCGTTATCAATAAGCGCAAGGCGTCCGACAAGGCGCCCACTATAATTATTTTTGTGTTGCTTACGGTATACGCGGCGTCTATGATTCTCTTGGTGCTGTGGGGCTTGTCCGCCGCGCTCAAAACGTGGTTGGGCTTCTATCAGGATAAGCTAGGGCCGCCCGCGGGCTGGCCGTGGGCATGGGAATGGAAAAACTTTCAACTCGTGTTCGACCAGTTCGTGATTCCCATCGTGTCCGACGGCGTGCAGAAATACCGCACGATTTGGGACATGCTGCTCTATACGTTGCTGTACGCCGGCGTGGGCGCTTTTATCAACACGCTGGTGCCGTGTCTGGTGGCGTACGTCGTGGCGAAGTTCGACTACAAGTTCAGCAAGCTGCTGTACACCGTCGTGATCGTGTGCATGATTTTGCCAATCGTGGGCGCGGCTCCGTCCGAAATCTCGCTGCTCAAAACCTTGCACCTGTACGACACGTTTTGGGGCAACTGGATACAAAAATTTCATTTCCTCGGCATGTACTTCCTTGTGTTCCACGCCGCGTTTAAGGGCATATCAAAGGAGCTTTCCGAGGCGGCGTACGTGGACGGCGCGGGCGAATATCAGGTGCTGTTCCGCCTCATACTGCCGCTCGTGTCCACGGTGTTCGCCACCGTCATGCTGATAAAGTTCATCGAGTTCTGGAACGACTACCAGACTCCGCTGCTGTATTTACCGTCGCACCCCACCCTGGCGTACGGCGTGTACTGGATAGGCTTTACCAGCGTGGGCGCGATGGCTACTGTGCCGATGCGCATGGCAGCGTGTATGCTTGTACTCGTTCCCGTGCTGACGTTATTTGTCGTATTCCGCAACCGCCTCATGGGCAACCTCATGATGGGCGGGGTCAAAGAATAAAAGGAGAGGAATGTTATGATGAAGAAAACCTGTATCAAGCTGCTGGCGCTGTGCTGTATGGCGGCGTTGGTTTTGCCGTCGGTCGGAGGGTTTACAAAAGCCGGCTTCGACGCGGCTGCCGTTACCGCGGAAAACGCGATCAGCTTTGAGGCAAGCTACGCCGTGGGAAGCACGGTGACGCTGCCCGCGCAAATACTTACGGAGGGCGGCAAGTCTTACCCGGCAGCGCCCGTGGTAATCGCGCCGTCCGGCGTTACCCTGCGCGTGTCCGAGCTTACCCTCAACGAAACGGGCAAGTACGTTGTCGATTACCGCGCGGCGTGCGACGGTCAAATGCTGTCTAAGAGTTATTCCTTCCAATCCGTAGGCAAGCTGTTTTCCGTGGGCGCGGCAAAATCCGCCGCCGCATACGGCAACGCTATGTACGGCGATTACGTCGTGCCGCGTCCCGGCATTGTGGCAAGCATTGCGCGTAAGGACAGCTTCCGCTACAACAAAATCATTAATCTGCGCGAATTAGGAACGAATCCGTTTATCGAGCTGTTTGTAACGCCCGAAACGATAGGTCTCTCAGACGCCGCCAATGTGTTCGTCACGCTGACGGACGCCTACGACCCGACTAATGCGGTGACGTT
>JAITNT010000046.1 GCA_031290295.1 Clostridiales bacterium | reverse complement strand
GGGTTGAGCGCGGAAACCCGCAGTCATTACATCGAAATCATAGAAGCGGAATGCAAGCGGCTGTCGAATTTAAGCAACAATCTTTTGAAGCTGTCCGCGCTCGACGGCTCGGCGGTACCCTTAAAAAAGGAAACATTTCGATTAGACAAGCAAATCAAGCAAGCCGCGATTATGCTGGAGCCGCAATGGACAAAAAAGAATTTGACGCTGGAAGCGGATATAGAAAGAGCGGAATTCACGGGCGACGAGGCGTTGTTGTACGAGGTATGGGTTAACCTTATCAACAACGCGGTGAAGTTTACGCCGGAGTCCGGCAGAATAGATATCGCCCTGCGCGCGCAAGCGGACGGCGGTTTGGAGATTACGGTAGCCGATAACGGCATAGGAATTTCACCCGAGGCGCAGACGCATATTTTCGAGCGGTTTTACAAGGCGGACGCTTCGAGAAACCGCGATCGGGGCGGCAGCGGTCTGGGACTTTCGCTGGTAAAAAAAATTATCGACCTGCACGGCGGGCGTATAGAATTTACAAGCGAGTGCGGAAAGGGCACTACGTTCAAAATTTTTCTGCCGCATTAATATTAGGTTTACCCTGCGTTTATCCTCCGTTTATATTGCCGCCGTATAATCACGGTATAGCGACAAGCTAAACGGAGGTATTTTATATGTGCACGGTTTTGGTTCTGATATACTTAAGTGTCAAGGAGCTGTTCAAAAAAGAAGAAAAGGAGGCGGCGCCATGCAATCGGTAATAACGGTAAACAATCTTGTCAAGCGTTACAACAGAGCGGATTCGCCCGCCGTAGACGGTATCGGCTTCGAGGTGGGCGAGGGCGAGTTCTTCGCTTTTTTAGGCCCGAACGGAGCGGGCAAAACGACTACCATTTCTATACTTACGACCACGCTTTCAAAGACCTCGGGCGAGGTAAAAATCGGCGGCTGCGATTTGGACTCCGAGGCAAAAAAGGTCAGGGAGAAAATCGGCATTATTTTTCAAAAGCCGAGTCTGGATTTAACTCTTTCGGCGGAGCAGAATATCCGCTTCCACGCCTGTCTTTACGGAATGTACGCCTATAGGCCCTTTTTTCGCATGATGCCGCTTTCGTACAGGACGCGCGTAACGGAGCTTGCCGAAATGCTCGGCATAGGCAAGGAGCTGTTCCGTCCGATAAGGAAGCTTTCCGGCGGTATGCAGCGGAAATTAGAGCTTGTAAGGAGTCTTTTTCACACGCCGAAAATACTCTTTCTCGACGAGCCTACGCAGGGGCTGGACGCGGTATCAAGACGCGCCCTGTGGGACTATATCAACGGAGTAAGAAAGGAGCGCGGCACGACGGTTTTTTTGACGACGCATTATATCGAGGAGGCGGAGCAGGTTGACAGGCTGTGCGTTATCAATCACGGTAAAATTATCGAAAACACCACCCCAAAAGAGCTTACGGAACGCAAAAACGTCCGCAATTTAGAGGACGCGTACATTGAATTATTAAGACAGGACGGAGGCATAGAGCTATGAGTACGGTAACAACCGACAAGAAAAAATCAAGACCCGCCAAAGAGTTAAACGCCATGCTGACGATTATAGCGCGGGAAGTCACGCTGCTGATAAAGAATCCCATGATGTTCGTTATAGGGCTTGTAATGCCGTTCGTATTCATGTGGATGCTCGGCGGCAATCTTTCACAGAATATGGCGGAGGGCTTGGGCTACGACTACAATCAGTTTATGTTCGTAGGCATGATGGTTTCTATGCTGTTTTTCGGTACGACGATGAGCGTGGCGTCCTTAGTACAGGATCGCAACAACGACTTTACGCAGGAAATGATGGTGTCGCCCGTTTCGAGATATTCGATAGTCGCAGGCAAAATAGTAGGCTCGAGCGTTACGGCGATTTTGCAGCTGATAAGTACGGTTGTCGTCGGTCTTATAATGCAAATACAAATGACGGTCACGCAGGTGCTGCTTATGTTCGCGCTTGCGCCGCTGTTCTGTTTTGTGGCGGGTGCGACGATGATTCCGATTCTTGCTTTTATCAAGTCCGAAAAGACAGCAAATCTCGTCGTGTCGATATTCGGCATGGTTCCGATGATGATTAGCGGAGCGATAATACCGATAGGCAATACGGGCGGCGCGCTTTTGGTGCTTAACAGAATTATGCCGATGACCTATTGCTTAGATTTGGCGAGAGCCGTGTGGTATGCCGGCACCGAGCAATTCTCGAGCGTGGTAATGTTTAATCCCGCGCTTGTGGCGGCGATACTCGTTCCCGCGACGGCTTTGTTCTTAATTGTGGGAACCTTCCTGTTTGCAAGAGCCGAACAGAATAAGTAACCGGAAGCCGAAAAAGGCGCTATAGTTAGCGCTCCGGTTTAATTGTATTATCGCCGTTCTTCCGTACACAATACGAATAAAACAAAAACCTCTGTCAATGCTGGCGCGCAGCAGAAACAAACTCTAGCGCCGCTTGCTAAGACAATTTTACTTGTTCATTTTGTAATTGTCGCCATTCTGCCGTACCGCAACTAACGTTGTGGCGGCGGAGCGTTGAAAGCGGCGAGGAGATTCTTCGACTACGCTCAGAATGACATGGATATAGTTATTTGCATTGTGTGCGGGTAATTGTGTTATGTACGGGCAATATGTTGGCGCAGGTAAAAGCCGCCATGTCATTCAGAGGCGCGTTAGCGCCGTAGGAATCCAGTTCAAACTTATCCTCTTTCCTTATTCCGCATTATCGTATATAGTAAGCGGTTTCCGGATTGCCGCGTCGCTTTCAACTCCTCGCAATAGACTTTTTGCGAAATTGGATATAATATATTTGACTTGCCCTCTTTCTCCGTCCGTCCGCCGATACGTAACCTTATCCGTTTCACCGTCTAAAATATTTTTTTTATTTTAGCCGGACAAGGCTATTCGCACGATTGTTATATAGGTGAGAATACAAAAACGGAGATAAAAGAAATGAAAAAAAGACTTATTACTATTTTGGTCCTTATGCTTGTCGCCTTGATGCTGGTTGCGGGTTGCAGCGCAAATAGCGCCGTCGGCTACGTAGAGCCTCCTAAGGAATACGTAGACGAGGAGCCGACGTACATTGTCGGCGTAGGAAACCGTTTGCTTATATTTCAATACGATTGCAATATCGAATCCGCAGACAACGCGGAGATCGCAAAAAAGCTTACGCAAAAGTTTGACAAGTATGACGGCGGGTATATCGAGTATTCAAACCTTTATTCCGCTTACAACGGCAAGACCTGGGAATACCGGGTTAGAATCAAGGCCGAATTTTTCGAGGAGTTCATCGCCTATGCGGCGGAGCAGGGTACGCTGACTAACGAATCGCGCACGACCGTGGACGCTACGGACAGCTATCTCAATCTGGAAGCCGCTAAGGCGGCAAAGGAAGCCGCGCTGGTTCGTCTGTTAGAGCTTTATGAAACCGCGAACCTAAACGAAATGAGCTACCTCAACATGGAGATGGAGAGGGTGCAAGCCGAGCTTAACCGCATTAACGCGGATTTGTCGGGCTTTGACAGCGCGCTGGAGCTGTACCGCGTGACGATAAAGCTTTTTCAGCCGACGACGGCGAGCGACAGCATTGCCAGCAACTACGGCGGCGTAGGCGCGAGCTTCCTCAACTTCATAGTAGGCTTTTTGGTCGTACTGCTGTATTTGTTGCCTTTCGCGTTGGTAGGCTTGGGAATATTACTGATTATCCGCCTGTCTATCCGCCGCCACCGCAAGCGCGCCGCCGCCGCCGCGGCAAGCCGCCCCGCGCCCGTCTATCCGCCTATGAACGCGCCCTACCCGCAGAATAATCCGTATTATCAACAGCCTCCGGTGTACCCGAACAATTACCAGCAGCCGCCGACAAACCGTAATAATCAACAGAAGTAACCATCGTGTCGGAGCAAGTAAAACCTTTAGGTTTTACTTGCTCCGGTGAGGGGGAGCGTGCTGCGCTCATGCGTCGCAAACGCTTCGCCGAGTTCCCCCTCTGCCGTTGCGCATAGCGCAACGGCATTCACCCCTTTACGGGGTTTCTTCACGCCCT
>JAITNT010000286.1 GCA_031290295.1 Clostridiales bacterium | reverse complement strand
GCTTTGAGCAGCTTCAGCTTGACGGCAAGCGCCGTTACCGCGGAATTGCCCACGGCGGACAAATAAACTCTCTTTGCCGCGATAATGTGCGAGGCTATTTCCAAACAATCGTCGTACGTTATTTCTTTATTAGTCCGCGTAACGGCGTCCTTCATCTCCTCCGCTATATCTATCGATTTATCGGTTTCCGTACTGTTTTCACTGTCGCTTAGCTCTCTGCTCAGGCTCAGCTTAAAATCCTGAAAGCCCTTAAATCTATCTTCCTGCAAAACCGTACGATAGTCGCCTCCGCGACCTCCGAAATATCCGCAAGCTCGGTAACCGACATATAGACCAGCGTTTTAGGGTTGATACGCCGCACGGCTTCTATCAGGGCTTTTTCGGTTTTCGTAGCGGTGTTTTTGACCGATTCTATACGTTCCCAAACGCTTCCGCGCAATTCGCGCCACGCCATTGTGCCACCTCATAAGTAAAATTTTTTGCTCGGGTCGGTTTGCGGGGCAACGCATGAAAAATGCGTTTGTACTGTTTGCCCCGAACCTAATTATGCCAAGATTCTTGCATTCTGTCAAGCGATATGATATAATCCTACCATGATTAAGTATATTGATAAAATCAAAACCTTTGTTTTGGACGGAGAAGATTTCTCCTATGTGTTTAAGCTTAACGCGTACGGCGCGCCGCAGTCCTTGCACTACGGCAAAAAGGTCGGCGCGGACGATTTATCCTATCTGTACCCGCCGATAGAGCGGGGCTTCAGCCCGAGCTACCCCGGCGAGCGCTGCAGCCCGATAAGTCCCGACACAACGCCCTGCGAATTCCCCGCCTACGGCGGCGGCGATTTCCGCATAAGCGCGGTTTTGACCTCGGACGCAAACGGCAACCGCGTCGAGCATTTGAAATTCAAGTCCTACAATATCTCAAAGGAGAAGCCGCCTATCGTCGGTATGCCCTCCCTGCGCGGCGGCGAAACGTTGACCTTGACGCTCGCTTCCGCAAACCTCGAGGTAACCCTCTATTATTCCGTATACGCCGATTTAGGCGCGATAGCGCGCCGCGCCGAGGTCAAGAACATAAGCGGCGGCGATATCCGCATAGAGCGTCTGGCGAGTATGTCGCTGGACCTGCCGGGCATGGATTACGACCTTATCGCGTTAAGGGGCAAGCATTGCGGCGAAAGACGCTTAGAACGCGCCCCGCTCCGACGCGGAATAACGTCGCTAAGCAGCGTTCGGGGGGCGAGCAGTCATCAAATGAACCCGTTTTTGGCGCTATGCGCCCGAAACGCCGACGAAAGCACGGGCGAGGCTTACGGCTTTAACCTTATCTACGGCGGCAGTTACCTTATGCAGGCGGAGTGCGGTCAGACGGATACGGTCAGGGTTTTTTCGGGCTTCCCGGAAACCGATTTTTCGTGGACGCTCGCCGCGGGCGAAACGCTCGCCGCTCCCGAAACGGCGCTCGTACATTCAAATAACGGCTTAGGAGAGATGAGCCGCCGCTTCCACACGTTGTACAGGCGTTACCTCATAAATCCGCGTTTTGTAAACGCTCCCCGCCCCATAGTCATCAACAACTGGGAGGCGACGTATTTCACTTTCGACAACGACAGGCTTTGCGCGCTTATCGATTCGTGCAAGGGGCTGGGAATAGACACCTTTGTGCTTGACGACGGCTGGTTCGGCAGCCGCGACGGCGACGCCTCGGGACTCGGAGATTGGTACGTAAATACCAAAAAGCTCGCCGGCGGGCTAAGCACCATAATCAACCGCTGTAAGGAAAACGGCATGAAATTCGGGCTGTGGTTCGAGCCTGAAATGATCAGCGAGGACAGCGACCTCTATCGGGCGCACCCCGATTGGGCTATCCGCATTCCGTGGCTTCCGTCCTCTTACGGGCGCAAGCAGATGGTTTTGGACTTGTCGCGCGGCGAGGTGTTAGAACACATAAAATCCGTCGTATCCGACATTTTGAAAAACAACGATATTTCCTATGTGAAGTGGGATTTTAACCGTCACATCACGGACGCGTACTCCGTCAATCTGCCCGCAAGCCGTCAACAGGAAATTTGGCACCGTTATATGCTGGGTTTTTATTCGCTAGCCGAATACCTTACGTCCTCCTTTCCCGACATACTGTTCGAGGGCTGCAGCGGCGGCGGCGGCCGCTTCGACCCGTCTATGCTTCGTTATTTCCCGCAAATTTGGACGAGCGATAATTCCGACGCGTTCGAGCGCGGACGCATACAGTACGGCACAAGCCTCGTCTATCCGCTCTCCGCTATGACAGGGCATGTCTCGGTCTGTCCGAATCACCAGACGGGACGCGTGACCCCGTTCTCTACGCGCGGCATTATAGCCTGCAATTGTCGATTCGGATACGAATTAAACGTGGACGCGCTAAGCGACGCGGAAAGAGCCGAAATCAAGCTGCAAACCGCCAACTACCGCGCAATCGAGCCGCTGATAGCGGACGGCGAGCTGTACCGCCTTAAAAGCCCGTTCGACGGCGCGGACTTTGCCTTTTTAATCGTTGCAAAGGACGCCGATACGGCGGTTCTAAGCTACATGCGCGGCTTAGCTGAATGCAACCAACCGCAGGAATATCTCAAGCTTATCGGTCTTGACAAGGACAAAACCTACCGCATACGGGAGCTGAATCTAACTCTAAGCGGGCAAACCCTCCAAAGCTGCGGCATCCCCCTCCCCGTTTTGTCCGGCGACTTTCAAGCCGTAATGTACCACCTGCAAGCCGTAAAAAAATAAGGCGAGTTCCTAGCGAAGAAAAACCATTTAGGTTTTACTCGCTCCGAAAAACAACCCGGAATTTTTATCCCGGGTTGTTTTAGCTTGTAGACAAAAGCAATAATAAAAAATTTTAATGCCGACGAATGTCGGCATGCGCGGGGCAAAACCGCGTTTTGCTCCGCGCCCATTAATGGGTTTTAGCCCGTAGGGCGTGAAGAAACCCCGTAAAGGGGTGAATTATACGCGTTT